>JBGCFS010000109.1:0-6814 GCA_045107035.1 Hyphomicrobiales bacterium | reverse complement strand
TGCTCCCAAGCAAAGCTGACAATCGGTTTTCGTCAAAACAACAATGCAAGAACAATAATAAGGAATAACACCATGACTTTTCGTAAAATCGCAGCTCCTGTCCTAATCCTCGGCTCCATCGCTCTTGGCGCAACTGCAGCTTCTGCTGGCGTATACAACCCAGCTAATGACAGCTCACCTGATGCCATGACACCTGGTTACACTGGCTTGGCTAAAGACACTAAGTAATTTGAGCTGAAGCTCAAACGCAGCACGCTTGCTGCGACGAGGATCCCGCTGCGAACTGCTTTGTTCGCCCCTAAGCCCTGCAGCGGGATCTGAGCTTACCGTGTGATAAAGAGGCCGCTAAAAACAACAACAAAATATGGCCCGAACATCAGACATAAAGCTCCAACTCAAAAAGCCTCCCGATCAAATATCGGCAGGCTTTTTTTCTGTCTGGGTTAAGACATTTAGCTAGTAAAGCAGTCGCACAAGAAAAAGTGTGATGAATGGGAAACACAGCAAAATGCCCACTCGAATGATATCTGTCATCACAAATGGCAAAACGCCGCGATAGGTTGCCGACATTGGCGTTGTTTTGTCCATCGAGTTAATAACGAACAAATTCATACCCACCGGTGGCGTAATCAGCCCGACCTCCACGACAATCAGGACAAGAATACCGAACCAGAGCGCAAATTCTTCCGTGCTCATTCCAAAATCTAGAACAGAGACTATAGGGAAGAAAATAGGCACTGTGAGCAAAATCATGGACAATGAATCCATGACACATCCAAACAGCAGATAAAGCACCAAAATACCAAGCAAAATTACCCACGCATTGATATCTTGTTCCGCGACCAACCCGGCAAGTTGCTGCGGCAATTGCGAAAGCGCCAAAAAACTATTGAAGACCGCGGCTCCCAAAACGATGAAGAAAATCATCCCCGTTGAAGAAGCAGTGGCAAGGATTGCGCCCTTTAAGGTTTTTGCCGTGAGGCCCTTATTAAAGAACGCGATGAGGCCCGTTCCAAAAGCGCCGATTGCGGCCGCCTCCGTAGGGGTGAAAACTCCGGCATAAATTCCGCCAACCACCGCCGCAAACACAATCAATGCAGGCCAAACCGGCAGAAGCGCTCTAAATCTGGCGCCATAGGCCATTCGCTCCCGAACACCGCCTGAATCTGGATTGAGACGGACATAAATCGCAATTGCAAGCATGTAGCCAATGGCTGCCAAAAGGCCTGGAATTAGTGCTGCGACAAAGAGTTTTGCTATATTTTGCTCAGTAAGAATTGCATAAATCACCAGAATGACTGACGGCGGAATGAGAATTCCCAAGGTACCGCCAGCAGCAAGTGCGCCAGTGGAAAGCGCTGGTGAATATCCGTAGCGTTTTAATTCTGGCAGAGCGACTTGACCCATAGTTGCAGCCGTTGCAAGAGACGAGCCGCATATCGAACCGAAACCTGCGCAGGCGCCAATGGCCGCCATGGCGATGCCGCCCTTTTTATGCCCAAGCCATGCTTCAGCCGCCTTAAACAATGCGGTAGACAGACCGCCAAGTGTTGCGAACTGCCCCATGAGCAGGAACAAGGGTACGATGGACAGTGAATAGCTGGAAAATGTTCCGTAGGTCTGGTTTTTAAGCTGTGCAAAGCTCATCAAAGTCGTTCCGTTGATAGCATAGTTTCCACCAAGCCCAACCAACAACATCGACAATCCAATTGGCACACGCAGAAAGATCAGCACCAGCAGAACAGGGAAGGACCAAAGACCAATTTCCAGATTGCTCATGGAAGGCGCTCCGCGGCAAACAGCGTTCGTACACTGCGCAGCAAACAAAAACCTGCAACCAGCACAAAAACAAATGCGCCGGACAATGCGGCGGCATATGCCCACCAAATAGGAAATTGCAGGATAAAGGTCGTTTCTCCGTAAGCAGTTTTATCCAACGTGCCCAAACCATGTTGCCGAAACAGTAAAACCGCAACGGCAAACATGAGAACATCAATAACAACGTCTAGAACCCGATTGATGCCGCCAGGCAAGAACTGCGTAAGGATTTCCACGCTGGCGTGACCCCTATTGAATTGGCACCATGGCAAAAATGCAAAAACTGCAAAGGCAACACCAGCTTCAACAAGCTCAAAATCTCCAGGAATTGGCCCCAGACCCATTGGAATCAGCGCACGTCCGGTTACACTGGAAACCGTGAGCAAGGTCAAAGCCACCAACACGACACCGCCAAGCAATGCAAATATGAAACTTATAAATGACGCGATGCGTTCAAGGGTAAGGTACATAGATGTCTAACCGCTACATCGGCTGAGCCGCAAGGGCCGGGTTGATAATGGAAGGCTGTGCGTTCAATTCAGAAATACTAAGCCCCACAAGTGATTTATAGCGCGCTGCATGTTCCAGCAATTCCGCCTGCGAGATGACGCGATCCGGCTCTACCGGCTCACCTTTGCTGCGTTGCTCAACAATTTCCATGATTTGATGGGGTCCATAGCCTCGGTTCGCCAAAACAATGGCATTTGTTTTTTCAAGACGCTCAACTTCATAGTCGTTCAAGGCCTGCGGATGTAGCCCAGATTGCTTGAGCTTTAATCCTAAAACCCGGGCATCGATTATCGCTTGCGACGCACCATTGGACCCGATTGGATACATGGCGTGTGCCGCGTCCCCAATCAGAGTTGCGCGATCAAATGTCCATCGGGGCAATGGGTTTCGGCCCACCATCGGATATTCCAGAATTTCTTCTGCGCTGGTGATCATTTCCGGCACATTTAGCCAGTCGAAATTCCAGGCTTTAAATTCAGGAAGAAAATCATCAAGGTTGCCCGCCCGGTTCCAGTCTTCCTTGCGCCAAGCAGCATCTGGATCAAATTTTAGCTCTGCAATCCAATTGATGAGTGCCTTCCCGGTTTGTGGGTCGGGTACGCCAATGGGGTAGGTGACAAATTTTTGGAACTCATGGCCAATTATAGCCATACTTGCACCGTCCAAAAATGGTTTTGCCAAGCTCGTGCCACGCCACAACACAGCCCCACCCCATTTCGGTGGACCTTCTTCAGGATAAAAAGCTGAGCGCAATGCTGAATGAATACCATCTGCACCAATTAGAACATCACCTGAAACCAAGAATTCGCACCCGGCGGCAGACTGGAAAGTAGCAGAAACATTTTCAGAATGAGATGTATGCGATACCAGCGCAGCATCTGACAACACAGCATCCGGCCCCAAGCGCTTCAAGACGGTGTCATACAGCAGCTGTTGCAACTGTCCTCGATGTATTGAGTATTGCGGCCAACTATTGCCAGCAAACAATCCACGTGGTTCGATCCAAATCTGCTTACCATGCTTGGAAAAATACGCAACTTCGTTTGTTCGAAGTCCGATCTTGTTCAGCTCATCTGCAAGCCCGAGTTCAAATAGCTCACGTACACAATTGGGCTGCAAATTGATGCCGACACCCAAAGGTTTGATGGATTTGTTGCGCTCAAAAACCCGGGCAGGAATACCCAACTGATGGCAGGTCAAAGCCAAGGTCAGCCCTGCTATACCCGCACCTGCAATGAGAACTGTCATGATCTGATCATTTGCAATAAAAGGCTGTGGGCGTGAAACCGCCCACAGCCAATTCAATTGGCATTTTAGTTCATTGAATTTTTATCAATGAGCGCCTTAGCCTGATCCAAAAGAGCCTGGCCATCGATATTTTTGCCATCCATTTCTGTGATCCAACGATCGGTCACAGTCTTGGCAACAGCTTTCCACTCATCAAGGTCTGCACCTTCAACGGTGATGATGGTGTTATCTGTTTTACTTGCGATATCACGGCCTGGTGCATCATTTTCTTGCATAATGCGCCCTGCAGAAGCTGAGAATTCCAGACCAGTATTGTCATCTAGAATTTTGCGCAAATCATCCGGCATCGCGTCATAACGCTGCTTGTTCATCGCCAAAACGAATGTGGCTGTGTAAAGCGCGCGATCGCCACCGAACTCTGTGTGTGTGTTCACAAGTTCAGCAATTTTCAACGCCGGGGTAACTTCCCAAGGAATAACTGTGCCATCGATTACACCTTTTGACAACGCTTCAGGTATAGCTGGAACAGGCATGCCAATTGGCGTGGCGCCAGCTTCCTTCAGCATGTCATTGATCACACGTGTTGGTCCGCGCAATTTCTTACCTGTCATATCGGCAAGGCTGCGAACACCATCGCCCTTGGCATGGATAACGCCAGGACCGTGAACCCACGCACCCAGAATTTGGAAATCCTTGAAGTCAGCATCTTTCATCTGCTCTTCGTGGAGTTGCCAATAAGCACGAGACATTGCCTCGGCATTTGTCATCATAAATGGCAGTTCAAACACTTCGGCGCGGGGAAAACGGCCTGGGGAATAGCCCGGCAATGTCCAGACAATATCTACAACTCCGTCGCGTGCCTGATCTATGAGCTGTGGCGGAGTTCCGCCAAGTGCCATCGCTGAGAAGACTTCAACCTTGATGCGACCATCGGAAGCTTTTCCGATGTTTTCTGCCCAAGGAATCAAAATACGCTTCGGCACATTTGCTTGCGGTGGCAAGAACTGGTGCAATCGCAGGGTAACTTCCTGCGCAAAACTGGTCGATGTCGCGGCAGCCAGACCAGATACAGCAAGAGCCGCAGCACCCAGCGAATTAATAAAGAAACGACGGTTGAGCATGAATTTCCTCCTCAGCTTTCCCAAACATAAAGTTTGCAGGTCTTTGAAAATCAACTTGCAGACTTGTTGTTACGCACCATGACAGTTGTTTTTGTAACTTTCTAGGCCCTTTTGGCAATGCATCTGGTCTAATCTAGGTTAAAGCGGCAAGCCGCCACCCTCCTTTATCGTATCAAGGACAATAGCGGTTTTGACGTTCTGCACTGCCTCATGAGGCAACAAATAGTCATTTACGAATGTGGACAGGCTCTTCAGGTCCCTTGTCACAACCTTAAGCATATAATCCATTTCACCCGTTAATGCATGTGCTTCCATGACTTCAGGTAAACGCAATACCAATTCAGCGAATTGCTTTGCACTGTCTTTATTGTGATTTGCTAGGGTGACCGAGATGAGATTTACGAGACCAAAGCCAAGCTTCTCCCGGTCCAGTTTTGCTTGGTAACCAACAATAAAGCCTGCCTCTTCAAGCCTAATACGTCTTCGCGCGCATTGCGACGCTGACAGATTTATCTGTTCTGACAGCTCAGCATTTGTTAGGCGACCATCCCCTTGCAAAACCGCCAACAACTTTCGATCGAAACCATCCATGCCTGTTCCGTGCATATTTTGATAAATCCTGCGTATTTTTAATCATATAAGATATAATTTACGCACAGATTGCAAGTTATGCGCGCAAATTATGCGATCTAATGACGGAAATCATACATGAATGAGGATAATATGGGACCGTTTCCGCACGATGCAGCGCCTATTGAGATTAACGACGATAATCCAGCCGGTACCGATGGATTTGAGTTTGTTGAATTTGCACATGAAGACCCAGCGGTCCTTGAAAATTTATTTTCAAAGATGGGCTATGCCAACGTTGCAAAGCACAGAACCAAAGCCATTAGCCTTTGGCGGCAAGGCAATATCAACTATCTGGTTAATGGTGAGCCAAATTCATTTGGCCAAAGGTTTGTTGAGCAACATGGCCCGTGCGCACCCTCTATGGCGTGGCGTGTGGTCGATGCAGAACATGCCCTGAAGCACGCGGTTAAATGCGGCGCCCAAGAATATTTGGGAACGGACAAGGTAATAGACGCTCCTGCAATACTGGGCATTGGCGGTTCCCTGCTTTATTTCATCGATACATTCGGAGCGAAGGGCTCGGCCTATGATTTGGAATTTGAATGGCTTGGTGAACGCGATCCCAAGCCTGTGGGTGTGGGCTTTTACTACCTGGACCATCTGACCCACAATGTTTTTCGCGGTAATATGGATAAGTGGTGGGACTTTTATCGAAACCTCTTCAATTTCAAACAAATCCACTTTTTTGACATTGAAGGCAAGCTGACCGGGCTCGTATCGCGCGCGATCACATCTCCTTGCGGTAAAATCCGGATTCCGCTGAATGAATCAACCGATGATAAAAGCCAGATTGAGGAATATCTTCGTAAATACAAGGGCGAAGGTATTCAACATATCGCTGTAGGCACTGAAGGCATTTATGACGCTGCCGATCAGCTTGATACAAACGGTTTGCGCTTTATGCCAAAGCCGCCTGCAACATACTACGCCCAATCAAATGAGCGCGTTCATGGACACTCAGAGCCAATTGAGCGAATGGAAGCGCATGGCATTTTGATTGATGGTGAGGGCGTGGTGGATGGCGGCATGACAAAAATCCTGCTGCAGATTTTCTCCAAGACCGTAATTGGGCCCATCTTTTTCGAATTTATTCAACGCAAAGGCGATGAAGGCTTTGGCGAAGGAAATTTCAGGGCGCTGTTTGAATCTATCGAACAAGACCAGATAAAACGAGGCGTATTGAGTGTCGATGCGGCAGAATAATAGAGATATTTGACCCCAACCAAAGGATACATCCGCAGAATACAGCCACTTGTGACTCGTTAAATTTACCTATAAGATAATCATAGGTTAATATTTTGGGTGGGTTCGATGAAATTATCTAAGGGAAAGTTCCTCGCATTTACGTTGGCGGGATGTCTTGCATCGACCGCTCTGGCCAACACTGCTTCATTCGCACAAAGCTTGAATGATTTGCCTCTCACAAAAGAGGATAAAGCCCGATATTCCGAGCTGCTTTTCAAGAGAGATAAGACAGCTCAAGA
>JBGCFS010000108.1:0-17875 GCA_045107035.1 Hyphomicrobiales bacterium | reverse complement strand
ATCTTTGACGATCTTCTCGCCAGGGCTTTTGCGTGTTCCAGTTGTCTGTCTCATGTCCCACTCCTCAGTGGTTACGATGAGCCAAGAACACTCTCTTATCAAATACCGCTATTTGGACCCATAAGTGCTGACGTCAGACAGACTTCTGCCTATCTACACTTCCTTCACCATCACTTCCAAACAATTCAGTCGCCAATCTGGCTTTGTTGCAGTTAGAAGCAGTTTTTTGTTTTTGATCCCTAAAATTCGGCCTTTGCTTGTCTGGTTTGCAACAATGAATCTGCGAAATTTTAACGATGTTTCCCTTTCATCTGATAGTTCCAAACCTTAGGGTAAAGGTTCCTAAGCTTTCGTAGCTGCACGCGCCATGGCGACAAATTTTCGCACACCCTCAGACGATTCCGACTTTCGACAGGCAAGCATTATTGGCGCAGAAAGCAACGCTTGCGGCCCAATAGTCCGATAGTGCACCCCTTCCGGGTGGATCACACTCATGGATTCAGGAACGAAACATGCCCCCATGCCAACCGCTACCAAATTAAGTGCCGATCCAATTCTGGGAGCCTCCTGAATAATTATCGGAGCTATGTCACATCTTTCAAAAGCTGATATTATGCGGTCATACAATCCAGGCCCTGAAGATCGGCGGTAAAAAACCAATGGTTCATGTATCAGTTGCTCCAATCTGATGGGTCGATCCTTCTCAAGGGTCAACCGATGACCTGCCGGTAGGGCAAGCAGCATAGGTTCTTCAAGAACCTTGTGAACCGCTATACCTGGAACATGAGAATTACTGGTTCTAACAAACGCTGCGTCAAGTCGATTTTCTTGAATATCGGTTATGAGTTCCGTAGAGCCGTTTTCTTCAAGTGACAAGGTTACTCTAGGAAAGTGTGTACGAAAAGACTGGATCGTTTTCCGAATGGCCGGATGAAAAATAACTGAGCTTGTAAACCCGATGGCGGCATCACCGATTTCACCTCTAGCAACTCGACGCGTTCGTGCAACAGCTTCTTCAACACCATCCAGTAACCTACAAGTATCGGAATAAAACGAGCGTCCTGCTTCAGTGAGCGCTACACCTCGAGGAAGCCGATCAAACAACTTCACCTCAAGTTCACTTTCAAGTGCCTTGATCTGCAAGCTCAAAGGAGGTTGCTGAATTGACAGTTTTTCGGCCGCACGAGTGATGTGTTTCTCTTCGGCAACCGCGCGAAAATATCGAAGGTGTCTAAGTTCCATGACATACTTATTATATATGAATAATATAGGATACATTCAATAGCACAAATGCATACGCGCTTCTATAGTTTCGGAATGACTCCACAAAAAAGAGGCGCGGCCATAATGCTAACACTAATTAAGATAGCGATGAGCGCCTTAATTGATCCAATAAAGGAGATGGGCGCGCTGATCAGAGCCGGTCGCGCGATGGCTATCAGCATTCCAGAAAATTGGCCAAGAGAGCCCGCTGCCAGTACAGAAAATTATCAGTACGCTATGTCAATTTTTGAGCAGAATGGCATAAACATAGCGTCGGTTGATAAAACGAACGCTTTAGAGGAAGCTATCGAGCTGCCTATGACAACAACATTTTTGGAGTGTAGCATCATCGCGCGTGCAGAACTAATGGTTGCCAAATCACTTTTGTGTAGGGAAATATCCAACTATCCGACGCCAATCGCTGTTTGTGACTGTCAATTTAATCATCTATTAGCAGAGCGCCGCCGAATTTCCGATGCTCTGTGTATTCTGGGAGCCGACAATCCAGTCGTAAATCTCAAACTCAGTTGACTTCATTGCAGTTCGCAAAAGCTGCCTGTTGAAGGTTAAGAATTAACGATCATTCCTGCGCAAATATGGAAGTATTTTAGACATGTTATTGAAGTACCTGACCTTTGCTAGCTAAACAGTTGAACGAAAAGTAACGCCTCAAAAATTGTCTGATCGGACCAACAGCGAATTCAACCCCATGTCTGCTTGGGACGTATTCTGTTAAAAACTCCGGATTGAATGTGTCATACGCTAAATTATCGAACTTTGCTCTAACTAAGAGGCCCAATCAAAGTTCAATTCCTTAGATTCGTCATTTTCGGAAAGACATCCAAAAACAATATCAGCAAACTTGGCGTATCGATTTTTCATCGGAATTGGCTCGCTTCTTCCATGGGTGCTGACGGGGAATACTATTGTATGGTGCAGCAACTAGGCAGGCTTGGCATTGATCGGACACCTAAGAACGACAAAAGCGCCGCATGTGCTGGCGAATATCTCAAGGGAACCGCCATGGTTTTCCATAACCCTTGCCGCTATTGGCAAACCCAAGCCGCTGCCGGATCCACTGCTGGCTTGGCCAAACCGACTGATTGCTTCGATGTGTTTGTCGGGCGGAATACCAACGCCATTGTCTTTTATTACGACCACAGCGCTTTCCTTATCGCGAGTCAGTTTAATTTCTATCCTCGACATTCTCGCCCCTCCATGGACAACCGCATTGGCCAAAAGATTGAGGATTGCTTCTTGGAGCATAATCGCATCTCCGCGAACGATCATGTCTTCTTTCGTCATAACAAGAACCACTTCCACATTTTGGGCAGAACTTTGAAGTTTAAAACCGTCAACCACTTCTTGAAGCAAAGCTTGGAAGTTTAAATCCTCACCGGATCTAACCAAATCTTTGCCACTTGCCCTTTCGTAAGAAAGCAATTGGTTTGTCAAAATGCTGGTCTCACGAGCGGCCTGTACCAGCTCAATGCTGCGCTCTTTTGCAGCCTCAGAGGTAGGCGCATTTTTAACTGCCTCTGCAAGTGCAAGAACTCCCGCAACGGGATTCCTGAGTTGATGCGCAGCATTAGAAATAAATTCATCCTTTGAACTTATCCGGCGAGAAATACGATCCAAAAGCCGATTCAAAGTATCGACTAGACTGCGCGCTTCAATAGGAACGGCACGGCGAATGGGTTCAAGTTCAGTCGGTGTGCGTTTAGCAATGGCTTTTTCAAGATCAAGCAATGGGCGCAACCCAAAACTGACGCCAAACCATACGATCAATGCGACTGAGAGCACCATTAAAAGGATCACTGCAAACGATCGCAATACAACATCGCGCACAAAACTGCTTCTTACTTCTGCACTTTGCCAGACTGTGATGCTGTACAATCCACTAAAACCGCTAACGGTCGTTGCATCTCGAAATCTCAGAACTCTAACGTCTTGTGTCCGATAGCGTGCGCTGTAATAAAATGGTTCCACCTCGCTTTCAGGCGCCGAATTTGGCAATACTGGCGGGGTAGAATAACCGGTTACAAAAACCCCGTCCGGTGCTAATACATGATAAAATAGCTCGCCGCCCGATGTGCCGTTTACCAACTGCCGTGTGGACGGGCTCAGTGCATCCCCGTCTGAAATTGCGATGTCTCGAGAAATAGCCAGCGCAGCCGACAGCAATCCGCGGTCAAATATATTCTCCGCCCGGATAGTGGTGTTTATGAACTGCCAGACACCTGCTAACGAGGAGATCAACAGCAAGGGGGTAAGAATGATGAGTATCAATCGGAACCTTAGAGAGTGCGGTGTCATTCGGTAGGCTCTGCAAGCAATTGGTAGCCCAATCCGCGCTGTGTTTTGATTTGAATGCCAAAGGGCCGCAAACGCTGTCTTAGGCGTGATATGTACACTTCAACGACTGTTCCATCAACGTCCGCACCAACACCGTAGGCATGGTCGAGTAAAGTGCTTTTGGGAACCAAACGACCATTGGCAGCGAACAAGCAATCAAACACCGATAGCTCGCGGCGTGGCAGATCAATTTCACTATCGCCTGAAAATAATTGACGCGTTGCCGCATCATACACCAGAGCCCCAAATTTTTGGAAATGCTGTTGAGGAATTGCCCGTCGGCGCAACAAAGCCCGGACACGCGCTTCAAGTTCTGCCATCTCGAATGGCTTGATCAGATAGTCGTCGGCGCCCGCATCCAAGCCAATAACACGGTCTGCAGTCTCAGCTCGAGCAGTTAGTAGAATTACAGGCCGGATGTCGCCGCGTCTGCGCATTTGTTTTAGCAGTGTTAGTCCGTCAGTGCCGGGCAAATTGATATCCAAAATGATTAGGTCTGCGCCATCGGACCTAAGATAGCTTTCAGCATCGGTGCCATTTTCAAGAAGATCCACGGCATGCCCAACGTCTTCCAACTGGTAGCAAATACCTTTGGCCAAACTTTTATTATCTTCGACCAGCGTGATCCGCACGGCAAAATACCTCAGTCATGAAAGTTTGATGAAAGGTTCGCAGGTTAGTCCACTTATATCAACAGGGGGGCGGACACCCCCTTGAGATATAATTTGGGTTCCTTTTCGGAAAAGGAACTGCGCTTCAGGGAGGAAAATATGTCCACTTTCAAAACCACGCGTCGCGTGGCAATCGGCCTATTGGCCGCTGCCGCTACGACTTACTCAGCACAAGCACAAGCTGGCAGCCACACCATGGATATGGCCGGCAAAACCGTTGAATGGATAATCCCGTTCTCGGAAACCGGAGGCTCTGCAAAATGGGCAAACTTCTACGCCCCACTATTATCAGAAGCACTGCCAGGTAAACCAACCGTTGTTGTGAAATTCATGCCCGGCGCTGGTTCCACGAAAGGTGCAAATTTCTTTCAGGACCAAACGTTCGAAGATGGCACAACAATCTTTGGGTCAAGCGGTTCCACGCAATTTCCATTCTTGCTGGGCGATCCCCGGGTAAAGTTTGACTATGCTGACTGGAATGTCGTTCTCGCTTCCGGCACTGGCGGTGTAGCTTACTTGCCACCTGAACTGGCTTCAAAGATGAACGGCATGGACGCTAGCGCGCTCAAAAATACCGATTTCATCTATGGCAACCAAGGCGCAACACGCCTCGATTTGGTGCCAACTCTGGCATGGGAAATGCTCGGGCTGAACGTTGAAAGTGTAATGGGTATTAAAGGCCGTGGTGATGGCCGCCTCATGTTCGAACGTGGCGAAGCCAACATCGATTATCAAACGTCTTCTTCTTACTTATCTGGTGTTACACCTTTGGTAGAAGCAGGCACGGCCGTACCGATGATGACTTGGGGCGCTCTTGATAATGACGGCAACATCGTTCGGGATCCAACATTCCCTGACATCCCAACATTTAAGGAAGTGTGTGAAGGAACAGCTGGTTGCGAAACATCGGGCGAGAAATGGGAGGCTTGGAAGGCATTCTTTATTGCAGGTTTCCCAGCGCAAAAAATGGTATTTCTAGCAAATGGTGCAACCCCAGAAGCTATTGCAACTTACACTGCAGCGTTTGAAGCCATTAAGGCACGACCTGATTTCGCAGAAATCTCCGGCAAGCGTTTGGGTAAATACCCGCAGATGACTGGCGCCGCCGCACAAAAGGCATTGGCTAGCGGCACCAAGGTTACGCCCGAAGCCAAAGCTTTTGTGGTGAACTGGCTGCAGGATAAATACGGCGTCTCGCTGAAATAAACCTTACTAATGAGCTCCCCGCCAATTCGGTGGGGAGCTCGAAGAATTGAAGTAAGGGAGCGGATCAATGGACGTCATTCTTGAAGCATTGCCAGCACTCGCCAGTGCGTGGGAACTAATTTTGCAACCCGTTGTTCTTGGCTATTTAGTGCTGGGTGTTGTTATGGGCCTGTGTGTCGGGGTGTTCCCGGGATTGGGCGGAATTGCGGGACTATCGCTACTTTTGCCCTTTATGTTCGGCATGGATCCCATCCTTGGACTGGCTCTTATGGTGGGCATGGTCGCCGTGGTTCCAACATCTGACACATTTGCGTCCGTTCTGATGGGCATTCCCGGTTCCTCTGCGAGTCAAGCAACAGTCCTCGACGGTTTTCCAATGGCAAAGAAAGGCCAAGCAGCGCGGGCGCTGTCCGCTGCATTCGCTTCCTCGCTTTTTGGTGGCCTTGTTGGTGCCAGTTTTCTTACTGCTTTTATTCTGATCGCACGCCCCATCGTGCTGGAATTCCGCACGCCAGAACTCTTGATGATCACCATTTTCGGCCTTTCCATGGTTGGTATTCTCGCTGGTCGCGTTGCGATCAAAGGTATCGTTGCTGCTGGACTGGGCATGCTGATTGGCACAATTGGAGAGGGCGCATCTTCTGGCGATTTGCGCATGTCATCCTACGATTTTCCGTACCTTACAGATGGCCTAAAGCTCGTTATTGTCGGTCTGGGCATTTTCGCCATTCCCGAGATCATATCGCTTCTGCGCAAAGACCGCGCAATTTCCGAAGAGCCCCAACTCGGTGGTGGCTGGATTGATGGAGTCAAGGACTGGTTCGCCAATATTTGGCTTTCTGTTCGCTGTTCAATCATTGGTGTAATTGTGGGAGTTATTCCCGGTCTTGGCGGTTCGGTTGTGGATTGGATCGCCTACGGTCATGCAGTCCAAACTACAAAGGACAAGTCGAACTTTGGTAAAGGCGAAGTGCGCGGCGTTATTGGGCCTGAAAGCTCCAACAATGCCAAAGAAGGTGGCGGGCTTGTCCCAACACTTTTGTTTGGAATTCCTGGCTCCGGTTCAATGGCGATCTTTATCGGTGCAATTGCGCTTTTAGGATCCGGCCAAATCGAGGTTGGTCCAGCCATGTTGAAGAACAATCTCGACATTACCTATTCTATTGTTTGGCTGCTGGCACTTGCAAATGTGGTTGGCACGGTGATCTGTATCGCCGCTTCCGGAGGCATCGCAAAGCTAACAACAATCCGGTTTGCTTTGCTGGCCCCGTTCCTATTCATGATCATCAGTTTTGCAGCCTTCCAATCCGGCCAAAACCTGATGGATCTCGTTGCTCTTTTTACCATCGGTCTATTGGGCCTTATGATGCGTCGCTTTGACTGGTCACGCCCAGCATTCTTGATTGGTTTTGTACTGTCCAACCCCGCTGAAACCTACTCAAACCAAGCTTTGCAGATCGCCCAATCAAGGTTTCGCAAAGGATTTGGCGAGGGCCTAGACTATATTTTCAGCCCAATCGTAATCGTCTTGTTGATCATTACAGTCGTCTCGGTTGTCTTGGGCCTAAGGCAAGCAAAAAATATTATGGCGGAAGGCGATGTGCAGTCGGGGTCAAAACGTGCGCCGTTCATTTTCCTGCTCCTAATAACAGGCTACATTGCTTATGCATTTTTCGATGCAGCATCGATCGCAAGTTTCAGCCGCGATCGCGTCTTTCCGATGTTCGTTGCAGGAGCCTGCCTTGTGGGCTGCGCCGCATTGGTCATCCACATGATGCTCAAACCTGAGACAGACACCATTTTTGCAGACCGTGAGTTGAAGGGCGAGGACGCTGATGCCACCCACGGTCTCTGGCCTACACTCGCATGGTTTGCTGGCTTGTTGGTTCTAACGTCGTTGCTTGGTTTCATACTAGCACTTGCGATTTTTCTATTCAGCTTCATGAAGCTGCGTGCAAATATGTCGGCGTTTTTCGCCGCGATTTACACGGCTGTGGGCATTGCCTTTATGTCTGCGATGGCTTGGCTCTTGAACCGGGATTTTCCCCCAGGCCTGCTGCAGGAATACACCAATCTGCCTTGGCCATTTAGTTGAGTAACTAGTTATGACCCTAACGGCTATCCCGTTCCATTTTATGCGCGGCGGCACTTCCCGCGGGCCCTATTTGAACCGTGCCGATTTGCCCGAAGATCTTGAGACGCTTGCAGAAGTTTTGATCTCAATAGTTGGGTCAGGCCATCCGCTCAACATCGACGGCATTGGTGGCGGTGCCGCCGTCACTACCAAAGTCGCCATGCTGTCTCGCTCAGATGATACTTGGACTGACGTGGACTATTTTTTCGCTCAGGTCAGTGTCGAGGATCGTCTGGTTGATTTCGCACCAACCTGCGGCAACATTCTATCTGGGGTTGGCCCCGCCGCAATTGAAATGGGTTTGATCGATGCACAAGATGGCGAGACGCCTATTAATATCTATGCCGTCAACACCGGCGCCAAGGTCGCAGCTCTGGTGCAAACCCCCGATCGTAAAGTCAGCTATGAAGGTTCAACGCAGATTGATGGCGTGCCGGGAACATCAGCTCCGGTGGAGTTGCAGTTCATGGAAACTGTTGGTGGTGTTACCGGCTCATTTCTGCCAACGGGCAATCTGATCGATACCATCGACGGAATTGATGTGACTTGCATGGATGTTGCCATGCCCATGGTTATCGCCAAGGCGGAAAGCTTTGGCCTAACAGGATACGAAACTGCAGCTGAGTTAGATAAAAATCTGGAATTCTTCACTCGTATGGAAGCTGTTCGATTGAAAGCCGGCGAACAAATGGGAATGGGCGATGTTGCAAAATCAGTAACACCTAAATTCGGTCTGCTTGCCCCTGCAAAACTGGGCGGCACCGTGGCAACACGCTACTTTATGCCATGGAAATGCCACCCCATGATGGCCGTTACCGGCGCACAATGTCTTGCCTCTTGCGTTTTGACACCGGGTACTGTGGCGCAAGGTTTGGCTGCAACACCAAACACTGCACCCGCCAAAATAATACTGGAACATGCTTCCGGCACAATTGACGTCCTGGTCGAATTCAGAAATACACCGAATGGTTTTAAAATTGATTCAGCGGGTTTAACGCGCACAGCCCGAAAATTGGCGGCAGGTGAAGTCTTTGTCCCAAACTCCATTTGGAAGGGCCATTGATCTCATGAAAGTTCATATTCTTGATGATTGGTTTGATACACTGCGCACTCTGCCGTGTTTTGCTAAACTTGAAAATCACGATGTGACTGTGTGGACCGACCATCAACCCGATCCGGCCACGCTTGCTGACAGAGTGGCTGATGCCGAAGCGTTAGTGCTGTTTCGGGAGCGCACCAAAATCAGCGATGACCTGCTGCAACGCTTGCCCCATCTAAAATTGATTTCCCAACGCAGTGTCTACCCCCACATTGACGTCGATGCTTGCACCGCCAACGGTGTATTATTGTGCTCAAACATGCACGCTGGCGCGCCATCTTATGCAGCTGCAGAACATACGCTAGCGCTTATTCTTGCCAGCTACCGGCAAATCCCACAGCAAGTCGCATCTCTCAAACAAGGGCAATGGCAATCTGGTGTGGGACGCACTTTGCGCGGGCGAACACTGGGATTATACGGCTATGGTCGAATTGCCGGTGCAGTCGCCCAATACGCTAAATCATTGGGTATGAAAGTTCAGTGGTGGGCCTCCGAAAAGGGCCGCACTCGTGCTGAAGCTGCAGGTGAAACCGTTGCTGCCTCAAGGAAGACTTTCTTTTCCTCGTCAGATGTCGTGAGCCTGCATGTGCGCCTCAAACCTGAAACACGGGGCTGCATCACCGGGCAAGATTTGGCGGCTATGCAACCGCGTGCACTCTTGGTCAATACTTCGCGTTCGGGGCTAGTGGTGCAAGGCGTATTAGAAACTGAAATTGCAAAAGGGCGCATTTACGCTGCCGTCGATGTATTCGATCATGAACCGCTGATCGACACTCAAAGCCCACTACTTACACATCCCAACGTGTTGGCCACACCACATATTGGCTATGTCACCGAAGACGAATTTGAACTCCAGTTCTCCGATATTTTCGACCAGATCAACGCATATGCCCTCGGAAGTCCAATTCACATGATCAACCCATAAACCTCAACATAGAGCAGACGCTTTAGCTTTTGACCGCTTGATCAACGAAGCCCTGTTTTATCATTCGGTCTACAAAATCATCCAAGGCACCAATCATCGGATTTTTCGGATTTGGTAGCACCATGGCCTGCTGTACCGACGTTAGAACACCGGTCAAAATGCGAACCGCTGGATCATCACCAAAAAAATCTACTAAAGATTCTCGCACGCCCGCAACGGCATCACAGCGGCCATTTCGAAAAGCTGAAAAACTCTCTGGTGGCGTACCAAAACGTTCAAGTCGAGCGTGTTCAAGGCTGTCGGTTAAATGCATATCATAAGCCGACCCTAAAGCTGTCAGCACATTGGTACCCGCTTTGTCGACGTCCTCAACATCCGCGATATTTGAATTTTGGCGCACTGCATAAGTGGCTTCAATTTTGATGTAGGGGCGGGTGAAAGAGACTTTCTCTGCGCGTTTTGCATCTATAGCAAGAAAGCCGACGTCCCACTTGTCACTGTTTGTATCCGCAAAGACCTTGCCCGCACCATCGTAAATAACAGTCTCAACATGTACGCCTATATCCTGCGCCAACCGATCTGCGAGGATTGGAGTTACACCTTTGAGAACACCATCTTCCAGTTGAACCAATGCTCGGTTTCCAGTGTTGAAAGCGACCCGCAGTATGCCTTTTCCTGCCAAATCTGTTAGGCTCATTTCCGTGTCCACTTTCTTTTTGAAAACCTAGCAGCTGGACTATTTAAAAATGCGTGCGAACAACGGTGCACCCAAGATAACAACAAATAGCCGCAGCACATGGTGCGCCACCACAAACGCCATATCAGCCCCAACGATCAACGCCAATACCGTTAACTCAGCCTGTCCCCCGGGAGCGAAAGCAAGGATGGTTTCCATCGCTGGCGCAAGCATTGCCAAATGGATGAATTCGGCGAACATAATCGTAAGCAGCAAGAGTATGACACAGAAGCCTAAGGCCGCAGTAACATAGGTACGTACCTCCGCCAATGTAACGCCCGCATATTTGGTGCCTACACTCATACCAATAAAAAATTGTGCGGCCCATACCGCTTCTGCAGGTGGGCGTTGTTGCAAAATGTTGGTGAGGGCAAAGCCCGCAGCCAAAAGTAACGGCCCAAGGATTGAAGCACCAAACATCTTCAAGCGCTTTGCGACCCGCCATCCGGCAATGCCGCAAAATGCCATCAATGCCAATTGCCACGGGTTTATGGAGCTTGCAGGTAAACCGGGTGGGTTAGTTAAATCGGCATCCCAAACCCACCTCAAAAGGAATGGTAGCGAAACAACAATCACCATAACGCGAGTTGCATGGATCAGCGACAATGCACGCACATCGCCACCCGCTTCCTCACCAAATAACAACATATCCTGAAGTCCGCCGGGCATGGATGAATAATAACTTGTCGCGAAGTCAAAACCCCATATGCGTTGAAAATACGGTACTCCAATCGCACCGATACAGGCGACCATTATTGGAATCATTAGCAGGGTCGGCCACATCGCCGTCATCGACACAAGTAATGCTGCTGTGAAGGTGGCACCAACAGCAACACCCAAAATAGTGCGCATGCCATCATCTAACAATTTGACGCTACGCATTGGGACACCGGCCAAAGCCACCAACAGGCAAGCGAAGATTGGCCCCAAAAGCCAAGGCAATGGCAGATCAAGTAGTTGAAACGCTGCAACACCCAGGGCTGCAACTGTGGGAGCTAAAATATAGGGTATCATTCACGCATCACTTTAAGCCTGTGCCGCAGTGATGTTTGCAAATGTGTTTCTGCTGCATTGCCTGCCGCTACTTCATCGCCAACGCGAATGGCCTCGATAATACTCCTGTGCTGCTGACAAACCGTCTTGATACGCGCTTCATCCTCCATTGTTGTGGGTCCCAACAGCATTAAGGCATTGTTCAACGCGCGGGCGGATTCCAGCAAAAAACGATTGCGCGTTGCCATATAGATGCAGCGATGGAAATCTTGATTGAACGCTGCCGCCGCCAGTGCGTTGTCGCGAGCAGTATGAATATTTTCGTTCAGTTCTTCCAACGTATCAATCTCTGCACCACTTGCATGTTTGGCGGCCATCTGAGCAGCTGTGCGCTCGAGCACAGCACGCATTTCATACAGCTCCACCACTTCCGGCTGTGACAGGGTGCGGATAACAGCACCAATCCGCGCCCGATGCTGAACAATCCCATCGCTTTCCAATTTGCGTAAGGCTTCGCGAACAGGTGTGCGCGATAACGACAACCGTTTAGATACATCCTCTTCCCGCAACCTGTCACCGGGTTGAAACAGGCCGGTTCGAATGGCGTTGTGCAATTGAAGATAGGCAACTTCGCCCTGAGACTGGTCTTGCAAATCAAGCTTTTTCATTATAGCCACTCATGTATTGTATCCACACAGATACAATACATCAAATGATTGGAAACCCAATGTCAAAATCTGTCATCGTCGTAGGAACTGGAAACGCTGCCCTTTGCGCTGCACTGGCCGCATTGGAAATGGGCGCACAAGTACTGATGCTTGAGAAAGCCGATGAGGCGCTGGCGGGCGGCAACACGAAATACACTGCGGGCGCTATGCGTTTCGCCTACGATGGTAAAGAAGATCTCATGCCGCTTTTGCGCAATGCGGATGATTCTCGCTTACAAAATACCGATTTTAGCAGCTACACAATTGATAAGTTTTCGCAAGACTTACGAGGCTTCAACGATGGCCGCGACCTTTCGCCGGAACAACTTGCGCTAGTGGAAAAGTCTGGCGAAACCATGCGATGGCTGGCCTCACATGACGTTAAGTTTGAACCAATCTATAGCCGCCAGAGTTTTGAAAAAGATGGACGTCACATCTTCTGGGGTGGCCTCACGCTGGCTGCACATAATGAAGGCGTTGGACTATTCGACATGGAACTGGCTGCCGTTATCCGCATGGGCGGAAAGGTGCGGTACAACAGTGCAGTAACCGGGTTAATTGAGGATCAAGGCCAAGTGATTGGCGTTAAAGTTGGTTCAGAAGAAATTTATGCCGACGCTATAATCCTTGCCTCAGGTGGTTTCGAAGCGAATGAAGATTTACGCGTGAAACATATGGGGCAGAATTGGAAGGCCGCAAAAGTACGCGGCACCCCCCATAATACGGGAGATGGCATGAGCATGGCTGTGGCGCTAGGTGCGGCTGAGTACGGCCTTTACAAAGGATGTCACGCTACACCCATGGATTTGTATATGGCAGATTTTGGTGGGCTAGACTTGCCTCCGGGAGAGCGCAAAAATTATCGTAAAATCTCATACTTTCTGGGTGTCATGTTGAATGCCAAAGGCGAGCGTTTTGTAGATGAAGGTGCCAATTTCCGAAACTACACTTATGCGCAGTATGGTGCAGCCATCCTGGAACAACCGGGACAATTTGCATGGCAGGTTTTTGACAGTAAAGTCTTCAACCTTCTTTATGCTGAATACAGATTTCACGATGCCCATTTTGTGCAGGCAGAAACATTGGATGACCTGATCGCCCAGATGAAAGGCGTAGATTGCCAAGTGGCCTTGGAAACTTTAAAAAAATATAATCAAGCCGTGAATGACAGCGTTTTATTTGACCCAACCGTATTGGACGGTAAAAGCACAGCGGAACTCACACCACCCAAATCGCATTGGGCGCAAAGGATTGACCAGGCCCCATTCAGGGCTTTTCCGGTGACAGGCGGGATTACATTTACTTATGGCGGGCTGAAAGTGAATGATAACGGCAACGTTATTTCAGAAAATGGCTCTCCGATAGGGGGCCTCTTTGCTTGCGGTGAGTTGGTAGGTGGCGTCTTTTTTGCAGGCTACCCGGGTGGATCAGGTCTAACTTCTGGCGCCGTCTTCGGACGCCGTGCTGGGTATGGCGCTGTTTCAAACTAACCATTCTTTGCAAGTTCTGATATCCGTTATTGCACAACCGACTAGTAGCTACCGGGTTATTGAATGGGCGCAATGCGGCAATCTAACGTACGTCGCTGTCGGCACAAATTGGAATACTCAGAATCTTCGGTTTGTCTGTATCGTGGCTTTTTACGAGCTTGTCTAGGATCTTTGGTTTAAAGGTCCGCTTTGGGTTGGCGCAAGGTGGAACCCGTTGAATCGAGCAAGGACAGGCTCGCGCTAGAACTGCCATGCCAGGCATACATTTGTGGATAGGATAACGAGGCTCAGCGGCTAATTTTTATTACGTTTTTTGAAAATAATACAGATTTGAGCGCTTTGCAGTACTAAATACAATTAGTCATTGATAAGGTTGGAAACAATTTGAACAAAATCACCTTAATCGAAAATAATGCATTTATAATATGTAAATCACTCACTTCCACCCGAATTTAATATACATTATTATAACGGCCGGGGGGGGGACAAAGGTGGCTGCGTCTCTTTATTCGATTAGACTCCAAGTCGATAAGCTGCCGAAGCCTTAGGCTTCTAAGTTCCCGGAGACTTAACACGACGGAAAGCCATAACCAACAACGGTGCTAGCCACAGCGCTATGGTAATTAGCCCCAGCGTTGCTGCAATTGGGCGAGAAAAGAAACCGAGAGGGTCACCATCCGCTTTAATCATCGAGGCCATAAAGTTATCTTCGATCATATTGCCAAGAACTATCCCAAGAATTGCAGGTGCGACAGGGAAGCCGTTTTCTTCCATTAGATATGCAACAACACCCAATACCAACATGACGGTGATGCCGAATACCGTATTGTTGATAGCAAATGCACCTACCATACAGAAAACCAGAATAACCGGCATCAAAACCCGGCGTGGGATCCTCAGAATTTGTCGCGAGAGCTTTATCGCGCCAAACCCCAATGGCAGCAAAGCCAGATTGGCGATGAAAAATGCGATGAAGACCGCGTAAATGAGTTCGGGTTTTTCGATGAATACCATCGGGCCAGGGTTCATGCCCTTCATGTAGAGCACGCCAATTACGATAGCCGTGATGGAGTCACCGGGAATGCCGAATACAATGGTCGGAACCCATGCGCCCGCGAGGCTGGCATTGTTGGCGGCACCAGCATCGACCAGCCCTTCAGGATGACCTGTACCAAATTTCTCAGGTTCTTTGGAACGCTTCTTAGAGATTGCATAGCAAATCCACGCAGCGATATCAGCTCCCGCGCCGGGCAAAATCCCAACCACCGCTCCAATTGAAGAACCCCGGAAGATATTGAGTTTATATTTGTAGAGAACTGCACCGAGCCCGCTAAATACGCTACCAACTTTTTGCTGCGGTACTACAATATGTGTTCGATTGGAGGCGACGTACCGCAAAACTTCCGAAATTGCGAACATACCGATCATGGCCGGAATGAAACTCACTCCGCCCATAAGTTCCACGCTTCCGAATGTAAAACGAGGATGACCTGCTGTACCGTCAATGCCAATAGTTGCAATGAACAGTCCAATAAACAGCGAAACAAATCCCTTTAGCGTCGAGCCGGTTGAGATAATCACGGCGCAAGAAAGACCCAGACATGCAAGCCAAAAGTACTCATATGACGAAAACTGAATAGCGAACTCAGCCAGTACCGGGGCGCTCATTGAAAGGACAATAGAACCTGTAAGGCCACCAATGACAGAGGTCACTAACGCGATTCCAAGCGCTCGTTCCGCCAGACCTTTTTTAGTCATTGCATAGGATTCATCGCAATATGCCGCGGAAGCAGGTGTTCCGGGGATTCGGAGCAAAGCGCCCGGAATATCGCCTGCAAAAATTGCGGTGGCAACAGTTGTGACGATGGCTGCGATCGCAGGAACCGGATCCATGAAAAATGTAAACGGGATGAGGAGAGCCGTCGCCATGGTGGCGGTCAAACCCGGAATTGCACCAACAAACAATCCGAACATGGCGGCAAGTAGCATTACTCCTAGGGTATGAGGATCAGTTATTAGCGCTAAAGATTTGAATAAAATATCCATGGCGGATTACCAGGCAATGGGCAAAAGAATGCCCCAAGGTAGAGGAACCAAAAGCACTTTGGCGAACAGCGTATGAATAATAAATGTTGTAACTGCAGCCACAATCAAACTAGCGGACCAAGTTGATCCTAACCGCACAAGAAGCGTCACCAGAATTAGAAGTGATGTCGGGATGAACCCAAGCCAGTCCGAAGTTAGGATATAGAACGCAATGCTGCCAATCAGAATTGCGACGTTGACAACATTGCTTCGATCTTGAGCCCACTCACCAACTACTAGCAACGGTGTTGTGGCCTTTTGGGCCCAACCTTGGATGACGAGAATAGCGCCACAAATAATAAGCCCCAGGCCGATGATGGTTGGAAAAAGATTGGGTCCATATTCTTGGCCATGCAAGCTAGGAAACGTTGTTGAATAAGCGATTACAGCCAGGGCAAATATGATCAATACGACCCCAGGAACCGCGTTGTTAAAACGCATTGTCAATCTTTTCAAATTTTGGTTTATCTGGACGGCGAAAGGACCATGGTGGCATCACCATGGTCCTTTCATTTTTAAGCGTAACAAACAGAAGCTTACTTCGCTAGGCCTACAGCCTTCATCACTGTGCCAAGTGCGGCATCGCTGTCATCCATCCAAGTTGCGAATTCTGCTCCGGGCTTCCAAACCAAACCAAATCCACGACCTTTCATAAAATCTTGGAATTCAGCAGATTTCCATACTTTTTCCAAAGCAGCTGAGAGCTTTTCAGTTGCTTCAGCAGGCATTCCCTTTGGACCTGCGACACCGCGCCAAGCTGCCATTTTCCAATCAGAACCAGTTGCTTCTTTCAAAGTAGGAACGTCAGCAAATGCACCCAACCGTGTGTCGTCCATTACGGCGAGTGACTTAACCTTGCCGGCTTTAATCAGAGCTGAAGCTTCTACGACTGAAGATGTGACGATATCGACACCACCAGCTACCAGTTCTTGCAAACCTGGTGCGGCACCCTTTGAAGGAACCCACGGTGCAGCATCGGCTGCTGCGCCGGAATCGTTCATCATGCCAGCAAGTGCTAAGTGCCAGATACCACCTTGGCCAGTACCAGAACCTTTGTGTTTGCCTGGGTTGGCTTTGACAGCATCAATAAGATCTTGTGCGGTGTTCCATTCACTGTCGGCCCGTACTTGCACGCCAGCAGCATCATAGTTGTAAAGTGCAATTGGTGTATAATCCTTACCAGTCAATTCTGTAAGGCCTGCCCAATGCATCATGCCAATTTCTACGGTAACGACACCGATGGTATAACCATCAGCTTTTGCAGTAGCAATTGCTGAGTGACCGACAACACCACTGCCACCCGTGCGATTGACAACATTTACCGGTTGTCCAAGTTCTTCTTTCAGCAAGCCTGCGATCATCCGGCCAGTGGCATCCGTACCACCACCTGCACCCCATGGAACGATCAAAGTAATCGGTCGTTCAGGATACTCGGCATGGACTTGAAGTGTTGTCGCAAAGACCGCCGTCCCAACCAAAGTGGCACTCAAGGCGAGATGTTTAATCGATTTTAGTATAGACATTTACGTTCCTCCCAGTGGATTCGCACTACCGCAAAAGTGATATGATGCGGCTCATTTTACTCACTCAACTTTCCAAAGTAGAGTGAGGATCTCCCATTTCTTCGTCATCGCACTCCGAATAGCAGGACACGATGGGGCCATTAATATTCGAGCATGCGTGGTCATGAATGACACGTAGCTTTGTTTCCGGCAACGAAGCCAAACTTTTGGCTGTCTTCCAGCGGTCCCGCAGCTGTATTCGTGTTTTTCTGACAAAACTCATCTTTGTTGGAAACGTCGTGCCTGTCAGATTTCGTCATGCCATAGCAAATCAAATTGACGCGATTTTGAGTTCTGTGTTCACTTTGCGTGTCACGGATCATCATCATGACCGCCCTTCAAATGCAGCATTTAAAACAGCATTAGGATATTCATTTAACGGGAGTGCAGTTTTGCAAAAGAAACTCATACGGCGCCCTCGATTGCTTGGTTGCCGACATGCATCGACACAATTACAAGGCCAAACTGGTATGGTAGATTGCTTGATTTGTCAATCGAGTTGTTGCACTGTAACTTATTCTTCGAAGAAGTCCGGGTAATTCTTGCTGGCTTTCTCTAACGTTCCGTCGAGGTGCCTTAAGTGAAGTCGTGTCATTTCGACTGCGGTCGTTTCATTGCCAGCAGCAATCGCATTAAATATATCCGTATG
>JBGCFS010000107.1:0-3850 GCA_045107035.1 Hyphomicrobiales bacterium | reverse complement strand
TTCAGGCTTTTCTTTGTGACCGCAAAGGAGCCGGTAGCGCATCCGTTTCGGCGTCGTTTTGAAACTGTCGAACTAAAACCTAATGCTGGTTCAGTAAAACTTGATTCCGCCTTGCAGACTTCGGATTCATGACATCCACAACCCAGCCAATTTCATCCCTTCCAATGTACGATTGGCCAGAGATTTCTTATCGATACGATGCACTGTGGAGTGCTTTGTCTGGCTACTTACGTGACCATAGTATTTCGGCACCAAGAACTTTGTCCCGGATTGCAGGAGACGACCAATTTTGGTTGCACCCAGACCTGCTGATCGGTCAAACCTGTGGCTTTCCCTATTGGAACAATTTGCGTGAACATGTTTCGCTTTTGGGCACGCCACACTATGATGTTGATGGCTGCGACGGCACAGCATATAGCAGCGCCATACTGGTGAGGGCAGATGCGAAATGGGCTGACATTTCGGACTGTAGCGGCGCATCAATTGCCGTTAATGAGGCTGGCTCATTATCAGGCCACCTTGCAATGCGTGCTGCTCTTGGTGCCTTGCAACACAATGAGTTTCAAATCGGAAATGTCTACCGTTCAGGGGCGCACCGGCAGTCAATGCAAATGGTTGCCGATCGACGCGCAGATTTCTGTGCCATTGATGCTGTGTGCTGGAACATGGCTCAAGAAGTTATGCCCGAGGTGACAAACAGATTGAAGATAATAGGCTGGTCTCCGCAAATGCCCGGATTACCTTGGATTACCGCCTTGCGCAGCGAAGAAGACTTAAAGAAACTGAGACTTACAGTGAAAAGTTTCTTTTCTGAATCAACTTATAAAAGTGTTTACAAAGTATTGAAAATTATTGGGTTTTCCACAACTGAAAACTCTGACTACGCCAAAGTGGGTCGCCTTGCAGATGGAAAATCTCACGCTCTGGTTGAGCCACTTTTATGCTGAGCGGTGATAACGCCTACAAGGATAAATGTATAGCCGATTGCGTGAAATATTGCTGGAAGTTCTCCAAGAAATAAAACCGCCATTATTGAGCCAAATAGCGGCATCAAATGAAAAAATGGTCCGGCTCTATTAGCGCCGATAATCTCAACGCCGCGGTTAAAACACATATATGCGATAATGCTGGCGAAGATAATTACATAGGCAAAGGCGGCTATTGTTTCCCAGTTAAATTCAACCAGCCGAGCCCCGTTTGCATGTTCCAAGAATGTTGCTGGTAACAGTAAGCTCGCTCCGACTGCAATGGCGACCCACAAGAAGCTAAGCCAATGCATTTGCGGTCGTTTGCGCAACACCGCTGAGTAAAAACCATAAAACAGGAAAGCTAGAAAGAAAAGGATATCACCGACATTGAATGCCAGTGAAAGTAATAATGACAGTTCGCCGCGGGTTAGAATTATCAACACACCAATCATCGACACCATGGTGCCAAAAAGTTGCTTCCGTGTCAGTGAATCCCGAAATAAAACCAGTGACCAAAAACCAATAATCAGTGGAGCTGCTGACTGGATCAGAAGCCCATTTATTGCTGTGGTGTATTGCAAACCAAGATAGGCAAGCGTGTTGTAGGAAGTGATCCCGGTAAAAGCCAACAGGGCCAACACAGGAATATGCTTGCGAATAGTTGGCCAATCCCGCTTGACATGTTGCCATGCAAACGGAGCCAACAATATTGCAGCTCCAATCCAACGTATTTGCGCAAGCAGAACAGGTGGAATCTCTCCAGCAACGGCACGCCCCAAAACAACGTTTCCAGACCAGCACATCATTGTAATGGATAACAATAGATAGGGCTTGTTAAAGAGCCATCGGAAAAAATTTACAATCGGTTGCAACTCGGCACACTTTCCATAATTTATGCAAGTTAAGGGGTTGCCTCATTGGGGCCACAAAACGCATTAGCATTCATCACAATACTTTTCAGTCTTTTTTGTTTCCGGCGTAGAGATTCGCCACGCAATCTTCTGGGAGAAAACTAATGATTCAAAAATCGCTGCTGCTTGGCAGTGTGACATCCTTGTTGCTGATTTTACAGGCGGCTGCAGCCGAACTTATCGTTAAGCCAAGTGTGGATGCTGTGACCGTATTTCCGAGCGGGGCGATGATTACAGAACTGGCAGATGTATCGCTGCCTCTAGGGACAACCACACTTGTTATCGAAAATTTTCCAGAATTTATAAATATCGACACTTTGCGTGCGGCAGGTCAGTTCAGTGGCGTTGTAACTGTACAATCGATCAATCATCGGGAAACGACGCGCGATATATCTACACCTGAGATCGATGCTCTACAGATGATGCTGGACGCTGTAGAGGAAGAGCGGGGAGGCCTTGAAGATGCATTGAGCTCTGCACAGGCGCAGTTGGTGTTGGTTGAAGAGTTTGCAAGGCAGGCCCCTCGGGGGTTTACAGAAGCATTGGCCAAAGGAGCAGATGCTTTGAGCGAATGGCAAACTGCATTGGATGCCATTCAATCCGGCCAAACGGCCTCAAGAGGTACCATTCGCAGTTTGACGCGGAATATCGAAGATCTGCGTGAGCGCCAATCAGATTTGGAAGAGCAGATTTTGAGACTTCAACAATCACTGTCTCGGCGTAGCGTGTTGGTGGACGTCAATGCGCAAAATGCATCTACAGGGACATTAGAAATCCGCTATCAAACGTCTCAAGCAAGTTGGAGCGCTGGATATGACGCGTTTTTGAGCACGGATTTGAACGAAAAGGTCAAATTGGATTTGGTGCAACTTGCCAGTGTCGCTCAGCTGACAGAACGAAAGTGGGAGGACGTTCAGCTAACACTTTCCACAACTCAACCAGCGCGTGGAACGTCCGCGCCCTTACTTGAAACTCTGCAGGTGTTCGAGCAAAGACTTGAACGCGAGAGGTATAGCCAGACGCAAAAGCTTGATGCGCAATCTGAATTGGATGACCGTTTACTGAGCGCCCCCGCTCCGGTACCTGCAGGCAGCCGCCGTGGTATTGCGGGAAATGTTCTCGTTCAGTCGCGTGTTATTGCCGAGCCAGTCAAGCAGCAAACGGCAGCAGCCGACCTTGGAAGTTTCAAGGCAAATTTTGTTATACCCGGACGAGTTAATATTTCCGGTGACGGAGCAGCAAAACGCCTGACGCTGGCACGCCATAGCGTTTCGCCGGAATTGCTGGCCGTATCAGTCCCGAACGCACAGGAAGCCGCATTTTTACACGCGCAGATCAAGAATGAGACGGGCTCTCCTTTGTTGGGTGGTTCCTTATCGGCCTATAGAGATGGGCCTTATGTCGGTCGGACACATTTTGATGCCTTGGCGATTGGTGAGGAACGAAGTCTCGGGTTTGGTCCGGATAACAAGATTGCAATTTCATACGTGACTGAAGATCGCCAATTTGCAGAGCAAGGTATAATCTCTTCGGAGAAAACTGATACGAGGCGGTATGTGACCAAAGTGACTAACAATCATGATCAGGCGATCAGGATACGCGTCGTTGACCGTCAGCCATTTTCTGAAAACGAAACCATTCGCGTGGAAAGACTTTCTTCCTCTACGTCTCCAAGCGAAGAAAACGTGAACGACCAACGCGGAATACTGGCTTGGAGTTTTGTATATGAGCCGGGTGAAAGCAGAGACATCAACTTTGACTACCGTTTGACGTGGCCTGCAGAGAAAAATGTCTCCTTTGGATCACCTGAATTTTGATAAAATGACCGGTTTTTGACGAGGAAATTCGTAAATCAGGCACAAAAGTTGTGAAACCGCGCGCGGTGATTTGCCAATGCGCGCGGAATTGCGTATGCGCTGTGACGCTGGGGTAGTACAAGTTTGAAAAGAGGCGTCTAAATATGGCCAATGT
>JBGCFS010000106.1:0-6817 GCA_045107035.1 Hyphomicrobiales bacterium | reverse complement strand
CGCTCTATGGCCCGCAGCAGCCGAAATCTTAGCTTGCCCGTGCGGCCACCCAATGAGATCACAAAACGCACCATGCCATGCTTCGATGTTTGGGCATATCCAGCCAGAGTTCGTACATCCGAGAGCGATCCTGTTTTGTATCGCGAACCGGCTTTGGTTTTCCGAAGTAAATTGGCATGTGGTGCAAACTGATGAAGCAGCTTGGCAAGGCCTCCTGCCGTGAATTTGTTCTCACGACTGATACCGGACCCTTCCACCAAGCGAATGGATTTCACCAAACCATGTTTCGCCAGAATCTTGCGCGCTTCCTGCAGCGACTTCTTAAGGCTAACCGGGCCGCCCAAACGATGGGCACCAATCTCCAGAAAGACCTGATTGGTGATATAGTTGTTGGAGCCAAGAAGCATAGACGTCAGAATTTCAGGGAGCGCACGCGACTGCCGATGCACGTGAACAGGCGCAAGTTTTGACGGCACTGAACCGATCGAAATTTCACCATCAACGCTGCCACCTGATTTTTTGATAAAGGCTGCGAGAAGCTCTCCGGCATAAAGCGCGCTTACGCTCGGATCTTCCTGAGCCAGGCTGATACGCCCCCGACCCTTTGGCCCTCGCGCACGAAATTGGCTTATAGCCAGTGGCGTAATCGGCGTTTGTTTCTCAGCGGAACGGATTTTTTTGCCCTTACGAACCGCGTGGATCGTATTGAAATTGACAGCCAATGCCGAGTTCAAAGCATTGTAGGATTCGTCATTATCTTCGATACCGGGTATGCGAAGCTTGTTTGGAAAATAGCTGGTATCCAGCACGATCCCGCTGAACGGTTTTTTACCGGTTGCATTTAGAAGCTTTGGTGCAAGCAGTGCCAATTCCTCGGAAATCAAGAATGGGTCTCCCCCTCCGCGTACATATAGAACCCGCTTTTTGTCGAGATAAAATTGTGTTTGGAATCTGTGTTCACGGCCCAACACTTCCATTGCCAGCCAAGCCGTCACTATCTTGGCAACTGACGCTGGTACAAAGGCCTGATCCGCATTTTGCGAGACCAACACCTTGCCTTGCTCGTCCATCACCAACACCAAACCAGATGGTGCCATCGATGCAATTGTCTCTTTGATGCCGGCCATGGCCGGAAACACCAGTGAAAACAATAGGCTAACTGCGGCGAAAAGGCGAAACCACATAACAACTCCTGGATAGATCGGTGTTTGCAAGCAACAAACCTGTACACATACGCTTAGGCATCTATCTACCAGATTGCACAGTTGCCGAATACACAAAAGCCGTTATTTGCCAAAACTGACCAAGAAGTGTCCAAGTAACAAAATACAATTTATAGCTGATTGTGGTTTGCAAGAGTGTTACCAATCTGACCATGGATTGTTTGGACTCCACCAGCACGTGAGATGAACATGCGGATTGATAACAACACTATTTTGATCACCGGCGGCAGCTCGGGTATCGGCGAAGTGCTGGCCGTTCACCTTCAAGAAGTTGGAAATACCATCATTGCCGTTGGCCGAGACCCGGAAAAACTGGCAATGCTTCAAACCACTTACCCTCAGATCGAAACGCGGGTTTGTGACATTAGCAATGATGATCAAGTTTGCGAATTGCGAGATGAGTTTGGGGGACGCGTCAATATTCTGATTAACAATGCGTCGATCCATCAAGAAGTATCTTTGTGTAACGATTCTGACTTACAGAGCCAGCTAGATCAAATTGATATCAATCTGGGCGGCACATTGCGGATGATACATTACTTCTTGCCATGCCTTCGCGAAAAACCAACAGCCGCCATTGTCAATGTAACTTCAGCACTGGCGTATGTGACAGAAGCTAAATCGCCGATTTATAGCGCTACGAAAGCGGCTCAACATTCACTGACCATGTCTCTTAGGCATCAGTTAGCACCGAGCAAAATTAAGGTGTTTGAGCTTATCCCGCCCCTCACAGACACGCCCATGGCCGCGCACATTACAAATATTCCAAAGCTTGCACCCGATAAATTGGCGAAGGCTCTAATCAATGGCTTGAAGAAAGACAGGATAGAAATCGCTCCTGGTCTCAGCGGTATAACGCGAATTATGGCGCGCCTTGCACCACGATTCACATTTTCAAAATTAAACGCGAATCCATCATGAGATCATTTCGTGCGCCGCCCGCTTGCGAAGCGGGCGGCCTGCAAGAGGGTGGTTCTTAGTTTCCGAAAAGACCTATGGAATTACCATCTGGGTCCAGGCAGTAGGCAAATCGCCCAGCTGGGATAGGTATGATTTCCGACACGACTTTGCCGCCTGCTTCAGGCACTCGATCCATAGCGTTTTCAAGTTTATCGGACACACCTAGATGAATTGTATTCCCCGCTCCTTCTGCTGAAGGTTTTCCTGGATAGATATGACCGGAAACACCGGCATCTTGCATGGAACTGAAGGCAATCATGGGATTGGGGCCCTCATCATTGCGGGTCATTGTCGTGCCGAGCACCGCTTCGTAAAAGCGCTTTGATCGGTCTAGGTCTGTGGAGGGAATTTCAAACCACACGCATATGTTTTTTGGCTGGTCACTCATGTCAAATTTCCTTTTGGATTTACAGATAGCGCCACCTAACACCGCCCTGCTGACAGCCTTCTGTCAGGAGGCAACCGAACTGCATCTTTATATTGGGATGGCAGACACTTTTCCCGTTTTACGTCTTGTCAAACGGCGGATTGCCTGTTTTGAAGGCGTTTCATACAGCGCAGCCTGAAAAGAAATGCCTTCTCTAAGATTCGATATGTCGCCATACTATTTGAACGTTAGTTGTAAGTTCGTTGGAGGTTTTTTTCATTACGTCTGATGAAATGATTAGCTATGTCAGGAGCTATTTTGAGCTGATGACGGCTTCAGACATTGATGGCATAATTGATTTATTCGAACACGATGGGTACGTGCTTTCACCATTTTTAGGGAAAATGCAGGCTCCTGAATTCTTCCGGAAACTTGGTCAGGCTTCAAATGCCAGCCAACTAACGGTGTTTGATGTACTTATTGGAGAACAAGGAAACACTGCAGCGGCTCACTTCGAATACGACTGGACGCTCATCAGCGGTGAACAGTTCGTATTTCAGGGTGTTGATTATTTCAAGTTCAGCGACAATTCAAAGTTTACCTCTATGTCAATATTCTATGATACGCACCCGTTTCGCGAGGATGTCGGCGACAAATACGCCAACGCATAGGCACTGATAAACTTATAGAAAATCATCCACAATATGGTCGGCATTTCTGGTCAGCCGCTGTTGTGGATTTGGCCTCACAACGGATTAGTCTGAATAGGGCGTTGTTAATCGCACACCGTTCAATGTGTGCGTACAGCATGCGCAAGATGGCTGCATGGTGTCTGGGGTAACCTCCGGATCAACCACGGCCAGTTTGTTGTTATCATCCACATAGAGCCCGCTGAAATATGAGCTTTCGCCTGCCCGGAATATGGGATTGCCTTCAGACCGGTCAGACGCAACCATCCAGCTTATGGGCTCTTCACGATCCAGTCTTGAAACGGCCTCGCTGTGAACTTCGTCCCAATTTCTGCCAACTCTCGACAGCAAGAATTTGAAGAGCGGTGTGTAGTCAAACCCATGGCGCTGACCTGAATGCATTGACTGCTGGGAGGACTTGTTACCCGCTGCAGCTTTGGTGTTGCGCTCCCATTTATACTTTGCACCCGAGCCATGACGCACGCCATAGGTTCTGGTGTTTACAGATCGATAAAGAGGTTTTTTGTGGTTTCGCATGTGCGAAAGCTAACCAATGTCTGCGTCTTGATCAAGCAAGTAGCTTGCTACTTAAGGGTCTGGGCAAGGTCTCGGTTTGGTACAATCAGGTGACGCTTAGAGTGTTCCTAGCTTTTGCCAAACGTCAACGTCGCACCAGTCCTCAACAAACTTATATGGGTATGCTGGCAGCAACCCAGAGGAAGCTTTGGTCAGGGCGGTCAGCTCCTCAGACTCCAAAACCAAATCGTGGCAGGCCAGATTGTCTGTCAGCTGTTCGACCGTGCGTGCGCCCAATAGGACGGAAGCCACACCGGGGCGTGAGACAAGCCAGGCCAGTGCGACATGGGCCATGGGCCGGCCGTGACTTTGTGCAACTTGCTGTAGGACGGTGAGAATTGCATGAGTTCGCTCTGTATTGCGCAGATCATAGGCTTCGACACCGCGACTAGGATCTTCGCCCAGACGACTGGCGCCAGTTGGTCTTGCATCGGCTTTGTATTTTCCGGTCAGCCATCCGCCGCCCAAAGGCGACCATGGTGTTACCGCAATGCCGTTCTCAAGACAGCAGGGCAGCACTTCAATCTCGATGCCGCGATCCAGCAAATTATACTGAGGCTGAAGTGCGACTGGCACAGGTAATCCACCTGAGGCCGCCGTTGAGAGTATTTTCTGCAACTGCCAACCGGTCACATTGGACCAAGCAATGTTGTGTATCTTTCCCATGGCCACAAGATCGCCCAATGTGCCCAGAGTTTCGGCAATCGGAACATACTTGTCCCAGCCATGCACGAAATAGACATCAATAGCTTCGACCTGTAGTCTCTTCAGACTGGCATCAACAGATCGCGTGAGGCTGCGTCGCGAGGCGCCAGAACTTCCCGCTGGTGGTGCGAATCGTCCTTTCGTTGCGATAATGAGATCACCCATACCGCCACGCTGACGGCCCCATTTACCAATGATCTCTTCAGATACACCGCCGCTATACACATCAGCAGTATCGATGAACGTTCCGCCATGATCTAAAAATGTATCAAGCTGCCGAAACGCTTCTTCCTCGCTGGTCTCGGCCCCAAACGTCATGGTCCCCAAACCCAAATTGGAGACCATAGGGCCTCCTTTGCCAAGCTGGTTCATCGCCCCTTCCTTCCAAAATCGCAGACCTGCACTACTTGATAAACCAATCTAGTGCCCCATCCGCCATGGGTACGCATAAAGACATCTTCGTCGCGTTGCGCTTTGGTTGGCCCTTCCCCGGGAAATACACGTCGACCGGGTTCCATTGATGAATGATGCTTTTTCATAGTCGTCTCCTTTTGAAGTGTTCTGAACTTACTGAACAGTTAGAGACGATGAAATGGAATGATTTGAAGAGATCATTTCAAAAATGAAACAACTTAATTGGTTGTGCTAACCAGCATCCAACCCATAGCGCCAGAGTTGAACGCCTTGATACCGGAGCCAGGCCCTATGGGTGTCGTAGGTCGGACACGTGGCCTCAACGTGGGCCCAGAACCGGTCGCTGTGGTTCATTTCCCGCAAATGAGCAACCTCGTGAGCTGCAAGATAGTCCAGCACTGCGGAAGGCGCTAAGATAAGGCGCCATGAGAAATTCAAAGTTCCATTGGAAGAGCATGATCCCCACCGGCTTTTGCCATCACGCAAGCGAATGGCAGCTGGCTTTACATCAAGCGCTGTTGCATGAATGGCGACGCGTTCGCGGTAATCCCCAAGAGCTTGCTTCTTTAGGAAGTCCTGTACGCGCCGTGAAAAATGTTCTGGAGCACCAGAGACTTCCAACACAGGACCATCATCGGATAATCCTGATTTGACAACACCGCGCAAGGCACCTGTTGCGACCAACTTGTGAGCAACACCGCGCAAAGGGATTTGCGCGTCGGGAACAAATGGAATGGGTTGTTCCAGACGCTCAAGACGTTCAAATATCCAACGAGCCTGATCGCGTGCGAAACGTTCGGCTTGCTTGCGCGTCCCTCCTTTGGGGACGGTCACGATGGCTTGACGAATTTTGGAATCTAATTTGAGAATATAGCGTTTGGCGCGAGGGTTGGGACGCAGCTCGACCACAACGGACTGACCGTCGTGATCGAGGGTAAAACGTATAGGCTCCTGAGGTTTTCTCGCGGCGCCAAACAGCATAATCAGCCGGCTGTTTTCTCTTTCACAGGAGACGCATCCAATGCAGCTGCCTGTTCGACCCATTTGTCGCGGGTGATACGGCCTTTAAATGCCAGCTTGTCATCCAACTCGCTGATGGCTTTTTCGCTAAGGCGTGCAATCTGTGCAAAGTGGAAGACACCAATTTGATTCAGTGTATTTTCCAGCTTTGGCCCAACGCCGGATATTTTCTTCAAATCATCCGCAGCGCCTTGCGGCTTGGACAAAAGCAAACTGGCTAAATCGTTTTTCGGTTTGGCTACCGCGGGCTTTGCCGACGCTTTTGACTGACTTGCCGTTTCGGATGTGGCTGCAGGTTCCTTTTTTGAAGAAGTGCTGTCGGATTGCTTAGCGCCAGCTTGTTTTGCAACTGCAACCTTAGGGGCCGCAGTCTTAGGAGCGGCGATTTTACGGGCGGCGGTCTTGGGAGCCACTGTCGGTTTTGTCGTCGCTTTGGCAGATGCTTTAGCCTTAATAGCAGCCTTAGGTGTGTCGGCATTTTTCAGTGCTGCTTTGGCAGGCGCCTTCGCTGCTGCTCTTGCTGGCGTTTTTTCCGCTGAGGCTAAAGGCTTGGCTGCTTTCGCGGAAGCCTTGGCTGGTGCTGGCTTGGCTGCACCTGGCTTTTCTAATGTCTCTTTGGGTGTTGCAACAGCTTTTGCACTAGCTTTCGCTGTTGCTTTTTTTACAGGCGCTTTTTTCGCAGCCGGTGCAGCTTTGACCGATTTTGGCGCCGGTTCAGCTTTCTTTGCTGCGACAGGTTTTGCAGCCGGCGCCGGTGTCAAACCTGACAGGCGTTCGCTGTGAGTGGCTGTAAAGTCTCGAATGCGCGGTGCTATTTCCGAGCGGAAGCGCGATCCGTTAAACACGCCATAATGGCCCACTTT
>JBGCFS010000105.1:0-13699 GCA_045107035.1 Hyphomicrobiales bacterium | reverse complement strand
TGGCGGCCATCGCCAATACAAGGCAATGCATGAATACCTTTTTTGATCAGGTAGGCCGGCGGTTGCATATTCACAACTTCAGCTCCACCTGGATAACCAATCGGGCCAGTACCGCGAATGAACAACATACAATTTTCGTCTATGTTATTCGCCGGATCATCGATCCTATCGTGATAATCTTCAGGGCCCTCAAAGACAAATGCCATACCCTCAAAAGCTTCCGGATCATCTGGATTAGACAGATAACGGTCACGGAATTCTGGTGATATTACGCTGGTCTTCATAATGGCTGAATTGAACAGGTTGCCTTTCAAGTTAATGAAACCAGCTTCTGCCACCATCGGCTTGTCGTAACAGAAAATAACATCGGAATTCTCGATCTCGGCAGACTTGCAGTTGTTTCCAATGCTGACGCCATTGACAGTAATCGCTCCTGGATGCGGCAATGCGTTTGCCTTTATCAACTCAGACACAACAGCAGGCACACCACCGGCGCGATGATAGTCTTCACCCAGATACTCGCCTGCTGGCTGCAAGTTCACTAGCAACGGCACAGCATGGCCAATCTCTTGCCAATCATCATTGGTCAGCGGAACGCCAAGATGGCGAGCAATTGCGTTTAGGTGTATAGGTGCATTAGTGGAGCCACCAATTGCAGAATTCACAACAATGGCATTTTCAAATGCTTCACGAGTCATAATATCAGAAGGCTTCAGGTCTTCGTCTACCATGCCAACGATGCGCTTGCCTGTCTCATAGGCAATCTGGCCGCGTTCACGATACGGAGCTGGAATGGCTGCAGAACCTGGAAGTTGCATGCCAAGTGCTTCGGCAAGCGAGTTCATAGTCGTCGCCGTTCCCATGGTGTTGCAGTACCCCACAGATGGCGCGGAAGACGATACAATTTCCATAAATTCTTCATAGTCGATTTCTTTGGTGGCCAGCTGTTCACGTGCCTTCCAAACGATTGTTCCAGAGCCTGTACGCTCGCCTTTGTGCCAACCATTTAGCATAGGACCAACAGACAGAGCGATAGCTGGAATATTCACCGTCGCCGCAGCCATAAGACATGCCGGTGTGGTTTTATCGCAGCCAATTGTGAGAACAACGCCATCCAATGGATAACCATAGAGTAGCTCGACTAGGCCCAAATATGCCAAGTTACGGTCAAGCGTGGCTGTTGGCCGCTTGCCTGTTTCCTGAATTGGATGCACTGGGAATTCAAACGCAATAGCGCCACAGGCTTCAATGCCAGAGCGAACACGTTTCGCCAACTCAATGTGGTGCCTATTACACGGAGATAAGTCAGAGCCCGTCTGAGCAATACCGATAATTGGTTTACCTGATTGAAGTTCTTCGCGCGTGAGACCGAAGTTCAAATAACGCTCCAAATAAAGCGCTGTCATGCCCGGATTTTCCGGATTGTCGAACCATAATTGTGAGCGGAGTTTTGGCGGCTTTACGTCCTTGGCAGAACTCATGGATTCCCTGTCCGTATTTTCAGTGCTTTTGAATTTGCTTATCGCTATTACATGCGCCTAAATTGGCCACAAAAGCAACCGGGAGACGCGCTAACAATGACTGCTCTGACAACAATTTCTGGCTTTGATCGCATTGGTGAAGAAAATGCCTTTGCTGTGCTCGCACGTGCAACCGCATTGGCAGCTCAGGGCAAAGACATTATCAACCTTGGAATTGGCCAACCAGATTTTGAAACACCGCCGCATATTGTAGAAGCAGCTGTCAAAGCACTGAAGGACGGCCAACACGGCTACACGCCTGCAACAGGTATTTTACCACTTCGCGAAGCAGTAGCTGCAGATATCCACAGTCGATATGGCGCCGAAGTTTCACCTGAAAACATCATGATCATGCCGGGTGGCAAAGTAACGATGTACGCGGCAATACTATTGTTTGGGCAGCCTGGCGCGGAAATTCTATATCCTGATCCTGGCTTCCCTATCTACCGTTCAATGATCGAATTCACTGGTTCAAAACCTATACCTGTGCCTATTCGAGAAGAAAACAATTTTGCATTTTCCGCAGAAGAAACCTTGTCATTGATCACAGATAATACACGGCTGGTTATCATAAACTCTCCAGCCAATCCGACAGGCGGCGTGACGCCCAAATCTGAAATTGATGCATTGGTGAAGGGCTTGGCAGACCGTCCCGATATCGCAATCATGTCAGATGAAATCTACGACCGCATGACCTATGACGGCGAGCAACACGTGTCACTCCTCTCCTATCCAGAAATTGCCGACCGGCTGATTGTACTTAATGGCTGGTCCAAGACCTATGCCATGACAGGGTGGCGTATGGGTTGGTCGGTTTGGCCTGATGCGTTGTACGATAAGGTTCGTAAGCTTGCAGTAAATGCTTGGTCTTGTGTCAACGCGCCTTCGCAATTTGCTGGAATAGCAGCACTTCAAGGGCCGCAAGATGCTGTTGGAGAGATGATGGCCGCTTTTGACCACCGCCGCAAAATTGTGGTGGAGCAACTAAACGCACTTCCAGGCGTTACATGCGCCGTTCCAAAGGGCGCCTTTTATGCCTTCCCGAACATCAAGGAAACCGGGTGGCAAGCTAAGAAACTGGCAAGTTCTTTACTGGAAGATGCCGGAGTGGCGACAATTGGCGGTCCGGACTTTGGTATTCTTGGAGAGGGTTATATTCGCCTCTCATATGCCAATTCGGCCGAAAACATTGAACGTGCAATCGGCCGAATGGCTGAGTTTATGAGCCGTTAGGCGGCTTCTACGCGCTGCAGGAAGCTATCGATCTCATCCTGTAGCGCGTCAGACTGATGGCTAAGTGTTTGCGATGCCTGCAAAACTCGAGCTGATGAAGCGGTGGTTTCACCAATCGCTTCTTGGACATCATTCATGTTTTCTGCAACCGTACTTGCACCGGCAGATACCTGTTGCACATTCTGGCTGATTTCTTGGGTCGCAGCAGCTTGCTCATTTGCAGCCGCAGAAATTGCCCCAATATATTCCGTCACCGTACCAACACGCTCAGTTATTGAGCTAATTGATTCAACAGCTTCACCGGTGGATGTTTGAATGCTGGTAACTTGCGCAGAAATGTCTTCTGTCGCCTTCGCAGTCTGATTCGCAAGCGCCTTAACTTCAGCAGCCACAACTGCAAATCCTTTACCCATTTCACCGGCACGGGCCGCTTCAATGGTAGCATTCAACGCCAGCAAATTAGTCTGTTCAGCAATATCCTGAATAAGGGAAATCACGTCACCAATCTTGCCAGCTGCTTCTGCGAGCATATCTACTTTTTGACTTGATGTTTCTGCCGCCTCGGTCGCGCTGCCAACGGCCTCATTTGTTTGTTCAATCTGCCTTGCAATTTCGCCGATGGAACTGCTCAACTCTTCTGCTGCAGACGCAACAGTTTGAACGTTGGCAAGCCCTTGCTCCGATGCCGCACTTGACTCACTGGTCTTCTGAGAGGCCGCGTGTGCGATCCCAGATAGGCCTTCAGCCGTATCGTTTAGCATCGCAGAGTTTTGCGAAACTTCGCTCAAGACAACTTTAACATTTTCACGGAATTCACCAATCATGCCGTCGATCGCTGTTTGGCGCGCTTCTCTAGCATCCTGTTCACCTCGGCTGGAGCCTTCAAGCTCGGTGCGTTTAATGGCGCTTGTCTTGAAAATTTCCACCGCTTGACTCATGGAGCCAATTTCATCCGCCCGTTTTACACCAGTAATCTCAACGTCTAAATCATTGTCAGACAGACGTTGCATTTGACTTGTTAATTCAGCAATCGGGGCTGTGATTGAGCGAACAACCATCACTGCAATAGCAATCATTGCAAGCATCAACGCACCGGCAAGAATGGCTGTATTGCGAAGTTGTGCTTGATTTTCCGAGGCGAGCGCAGTTGAAGTCGCGACTAAATCATTGGCCAACACATCTTCGCGTTGCTTTAAGAGGTCAATCCGCGCAGTACTGGCGTCAAACCAGTCTTTGCCAGTAAACCCACCAAGCGTGCCACCAAATACTGAACTGTCTGCTACTTCCCGCAATTGACGAACCAGTTCTTCCTGAGACGACGTACGGACAGGCTCAAAGAAAGTATCGCCCGCTTTCAAATTGCGTTCAGCAACTGTAAAAAATGTTTCTTGCGCACTGCGTAACTGTATGAACTTGCTGAAGACACCTTCAGAAAACTCTCCGCTACCAAATCCAGCCGCGCCCATAGCACGCTCGATTCCGGCCCGTTCCTTACCTTGCAAAACGGCAGTATAAGCTTCAACGTCGTGTACAAGATTGCCTTCGTTTCCAATAGTGCTCATGCCTTCAACAATTTTCAGTAGTTTGGAAATTGTCGGCGTGTAGTAGCCAGCCATTTGACCAACGCTACGCGACAAATCGTCAACTTCAGAACGAACGCTTGCAAGTTCGCTTAAAGCTTCAACAGCGACTTTCTCGCTTTGCAACATACCGGGCGTAAAGCCAGCGCCTGCAGCAGCAGTCAGTTCGCTTTCATAGGCAGCGAGCGCAACATCAGTTACTGACCGTTGCCCTTCAACCTCTTGAACTAGCTGACTGCCTTTGGATCCGATGAAACCTGCAGAGTAACCTCGCTCTTTCTGCAATTCATGCACCAAAAGACTTATCGTAGGCGCAAGATTAGCAATGCTAGCCACCTGCTTTGCTGCATTTGACTTTTTATATGCCGCAAGAAACGGCGGGGCCGAAACAAGTACGAAACCCAGAAACATAATACCGCAAAGAACTAGGATCCGAGTGCGTATTTTTAAAGATGATAATTTCATAGCCCAACCAAATGATTTGAATTCACTGGCGCTATTAATACTGAGTAAAAGTTTAAGATACTAACAAGATTGAGCTACATTCGAGTGCTCAAAAAGAAACCATAGGTGTATGTATTTATACAATGCACCAAATATTCAAGGAGGAAGCAAGTGTATCGAAATTCGCCCAGCTAGATTGGTTTCTTTCCAGCAGGGTCATCCATTAGAAAAGGATTTGGTTCCTGTTTAGTCTCGGCTTCAGGCTGAGTGTCGCTGCTAATATTATGTTCCAGGACCTCGACGTCATCTGACTTGGGAGCTTCCAAGTTCTCGGGCTCTGCTAGTTCTTGCAGTGTTAACTCAGGCAACGGTACTGCATGCTCAATTTCTATCTTGGGAGCAGCAGGGTGATGGTCAATTTCTGTTCCCATTGGGTTCGAAATTGTAGTAAATAACTCGCGCAGTTGTGGTTCAGATTCAGTGTCAATTTCTACTTGCTCAGAACTAAGAGAAACCAAAGATTCAGGAGCAAAGTTCAATACTGCCGAAGATGAAATCGGGATCTTGGGAAGTGGAACTGCTTGGTCACCAACCGGTTGCAAAAGCCTGCGCTCAATGGCGATGGATTTAATCAACGCATAAATTGATGCACCGGGTATGAGCTCAAGACCTTTAGCAGATGCGGCTGTCACACGAGATCTCAATCGAGGCCCTAGCCCGTCCTCTCCCAATCTCAGCACAATTTCGGAATAGCCCTTTTCATCGGATTGCACAGTCTCGATTCGAGCAGGTAATTGATTGCGTATTGAGACCCCTGAAATTGGAGAGAGAGCTAAGGATACATCCCGCGCGCGAATGCGCAAACGCACGTCAGAACCTTTAGGCAACTCACTGCGAGTGATTTCAAAGGCAAGAGGTGGTTCTGTCTGCAACATGAGCTGCGTTAGGCCTGACGCGTCACTGTGTCGCGCCACTTTTGCCGGTACCAACGCACCTGCCTCATGCCGCCCAGTTGCTCCGCCTAAATCTAGGCGCGTCAATATATCACTCAATGGGCCGTAAGCAATTGTTTTGCCACGAGACAGCACCACAAGATCATCTGCAATTCGGGCAACTTCATCCATTGAATGGCTCACGTAGCAAATCGGAATATTACTTTCCTGCGCTACACGCTCGATAAACGGCAAGATATCTTGTTTGCGGGCATTGTCCAATGATGCAAGTGGTTCATCAAGTAAGAGCATCCGCGGATCAGAGAGCAATGCGCGTCCTATCGCGACACGTTGCTGTTCGCCACCAGAAAGGTTTGAAGGCTTACGTCCCAAAAAATCCTCAAGCGATAGCAACCGTACAACGTCATCAAATTTGAGCTTTGGCTTTCGTCGCCCAGCCCAAGCAGCGTATGTGAGATTTCGCTCAACAGACAAATGCGGAAACAAGCGGCTGTCCTGAAACACCATTCCGACACGCCGTTTTTCCACGGGCATATTGATTTGTTCATTGCTATCGAAAACAACCGTATCGCCAACACGAATATAACCGCTATGCGGCGTTTTCAAACCAGCCAACATATGGATGAGAGATGTTTTCCCCGCACCTGAATGTCCAAACACTGCAGTAGCAAGCCCATAGGATTGAAAATTCGCACGCAACTGGAATGTACCAAAAACGCCATGAAGCCGCACTTCCAAATTTGAACGCCCAGCCTGGTCAGACATGTTTGCCCTCCCGTTCGTCACGTGTTCTTTTTGCCATACGTGCAACAAAGATTTCCGATAAAACTACAGCGGCAATAGCTATCACCAGAGAGATAAGGGTCAAACGAAACGCCGGCCCCTCTCCGCCGGGCCTTTGCAACTCTGTATAGATTGCAAGAGCAAGTGTTCGCGTCTCCCCAGGAATATTTGCGGCAAATGTTATTGTCGCGCCAAACTCTCCCAAAGCTTTTGCAAAGCCAAGAACGGCTCCCGCAATCAAACCCGGAGCAGCAAGAGGAAGACTCACCGTAAGCCATAGCTTTATCCGGCTTGCACCAAGCGAACGAGCCGCGATTTCCAAGCCAGGATCAACAGCATCGAAAGCCTGTCGGATTGGTCGCACCATAAGTGGAAACGACATAACAGATGCTGCTATAGCCGCGCCAACCCAAGTGAATGCAATCCCAGTACCAAACACCCCATCTAGCAAACCACCAATAGGGCCATTGCGACCAAACGTGAGCAGTAGCAGGTAACCTGTCACAACCGGCGGCATCACAAGCGGCATAAATACAAGAGCGTTAAGCAATCCGCGTCCCCAAAAGCGCTTGCGCGACAAAATATAGGCTATGTAAATTGCAAACGGCAGTGTGATGATCAACGACAGTGAAGCAACACGCAACGATAATAACAGCGCACTGAGTTCGCCAGAGGTCATGGTGCTAAAAACCCATGCTCTGCCCAAACTCCTGCATAAGCTTTGCTGCGCAATTTCACGACAAAATCAAATGCTGTCCAGGGTTCTGTACCAATCGCAATTGCCCAGTATTGAATTGGCGGATGTAACCTGGGCAAAAACACTGCCTGTACTGTTAGTTCTGGAACGAGCTCAGCATCAGTAGCATAAACAATCGCTCCTTCGACTTCACCGCGGGATACCAATGCAAGCGCAACGCGGACATTATCGGTTGGCACGAGTGAAGCCTGTAAATTTTCCCACTCACCCAAAGCAACAAGCGCCGCTTTGGTATAGCGACCAACTGGAACGGCTTCTGGCTCGCCAATTGCAATTCGCCCGTTTTGCGCGAGTGCCTGAAGCCGTTGATCCAGTGTTCCAACAAGTTTGCGATCTTTGTTTGTGACCAACACGAGCCTATTACGTGCCACAAGCGTTGCTGACTGAGCCTCTATTATGCCTTGATCCGCCAGGTAATTTACCCATTCTTTATCAGCGGATACAAAAATATTTGCCGGGGCTCCTGCAGCAATCTGCCTGGCCAATATACCGGTACCAGCAACTGACAGTGTTACCAAATCAGCCTCAAATTCAGCTTCATATGCTACGACTGCACTTTCCAACACATCCGTCAGGCTGGCTGCTGCGAAAATTGTAATTGGAGACGGAGGTTCAAGCGCATTCGCAGAACCTAGGGTCAACGCAACGCAAGCGGAAAGAGCGAAGCATGTGACATACTTCAAAAAGGAATTTTGCCCCCTACGCAACATCCACTCCGCCCCAAAACTCATCAACGTCCCAGCGTTGACGCCTCACCTGCTAACTTTTCGATAAGTTGCCAGTCACCATCAACAACAGATTGTTTGGGTGCAACCCATGAACCACCTACACAAACGACATTCTGCAACGCCAAATAATCTCCGGCATTTTTGAGTGATACGCCGCCAGTTGGGCAAAACCTTAAATCCGCAAGGGGCGATGACAATGCTTTCAAATACGAGGCGCCACCAGCCTGCTCCGCAGGGAAAAACTTCATATGGGAGTAGCCACGCTCCATAATTTGCATGGCTTCGCTTGCTGTCGCCACGCCAGGCAAAAGAGGCGCAGGGCTTCCTTCCGCAGCATCCAATAAATTAGGCGCACAACCAGGACTCACAAGAAACTTGGCACCAGCACCTACGCAGTCTTCAAGTTGCTTTGTTGTGAGCACGGTACCCGCACCAATATCAGCACCTTCAACTTCATCTGCTATGGCGCGAATTGCGTCCAATGCGGCTGATGTGCGCAAAGTTACTTCAAGCGCGGTTAAACCGCCTGCCACCAAGGCTCGGGCAAGAGGAACGGCCGTCTTCGCGTCTTCAATAATGAGAACGGGAACAACGGGTGCGCGTGTTAAAACAGGGCGCAATAGATCTATGTTTTGTGTCATGAGCTTCTTCTAGCGCAGTCAGGTATCTAACGTCGAGAGTGTTTTTTAGGTCTGTTTGAACAGCCTCAAAGCCTCGTCAAAACTAACACTGCCCAATTTAGGAGATGGCAGTTCAGACGCGATTGCATGACCGTCGATTGAAATGGGTGTTGCCAGGCCGGGAATACCATCTCTCTCAATCCGCATACCCCGCGCTATAAACTGTGGATCATTCAACGCTTCACCAACATCATGAATGGGTCCAGCGGGAACTGTTGCTTGCTCTAGGGCATTGAGCAGTTCCTCTCGCGCCCATTGACCAAGTTCGTTTTCAAGTTCCGGTATCAACTGGTCACGATGTTCGACACGGTCCTGATTTGTAGTGAACTTCGGATCAGTCCCCAAATCTTTGCAATTGAGAACCTCGCACAGCCGTGCAAATTGCTCGTCATTGCCAACTGCAATAATGATATGGCCATCTCGGACCGCAAAAACTTGATACGGCACAATATTGGGATGCGCATTACCCATGCGTGTAGGGACTGTTCCACTGGCGAGGTAGTTCATTGCCTGGTTTGCAAGGACGCCAGTCATCGAATCCAGAAGTGCCATATCAATGTATTGGCCATTGCCAGTTATTGCCCGAGAAGCCAAAGAAGCCTGAATGGCAATCACCGAGTAAAGACCGGTAAACACATCTGCAAATGCCATACCCATTTTTTGCGGTTCTCGATCAGGTTCTCCTGTCAGCGACATGATTCCGGACAGACCTTGTATCATAAGGTCATATCCAGCGTGCGACGCCTTGGGCCCTTCTTGCCCAAACCCGGTGATAGAGCAATATATCAAACTAGAGTGTTTTGCGCACATGGTAGCGTGATCTAGACCGTACTTCTGTAACCCACCAACCTTGAAATTTTCCAATAAAACGTCTGCATTTGCTGCCAGTTCTTTGACACGTACCAAATCCTCTTTATCAGCCAAATCCGCCACATATGATTGTTTGCCACGATTGCATCCATGAAAATAAGCCGCATCGCGACTGCCATCACTCCGTTCGATGAATGGTGGACCCCAACCACGCGTGTCATCACCCTTTGGACTTTCAACTTTGATGACTGTTGCACCAAGGTCCGCTAATAGTTGCCCTGCAAATGGCCCTGCTAAAACGCGTGATAAGTCGAGTATTTTCAAACCAGAGAGCGGATTGCGCATAATTTAGAAAAATGCCTGTAGGCCGGTTTGAGCACGCCCAAGAATGAGGGCGTGTATGTCATGTGTACCTTCATACGTATTCACAGTTTCAAGGTTTTGAGCATGGCGCATCACATGGTATTCGCCGGAAATGCCGTTGCCACCATGCATGTCCCTAGCTTGTCGGGCTATTTCCAGTGCCTTGCCACAATTGTTACGCTTGATCAAAGATATCATCTCCGGTGTGCTTTTGCCTTCATCCATCAGACGACCAACACGAAGTGCTGCCTGCAATCCAAGTGCAATTTCAGTCTGCATATCCGCCAATTTTTTTTGAAATAATTGCGTTCCTGCCAACGGCTTATCGAATTGCGTGCGCTCCAAACCATAATTACGGGCACGATGCCAACAATCCTCGGCGGCACCCATGACACCCCACCCAATTCCATACCGAGCACGGTTCAAGCAGCCAAAAGGTCCCTTTAAGCCCGAGACATTCGGCAGCAAAGCCTCCTCTCCCACGTCAACATTATCCATAACAATTTCACCAGTCACAGATGAGCGCAAAGACAACTTGTTGGCTATTTTTGGCGCCGACAGCCCCCTTGTTCCTTTCTCAAGAACAAATCCTCGGATGGCATTATCATGTGCTTCTGATTTCGCCCAAACAACAAACACATCAGCTATTGGTGAATTCGTGATCCACATTTTTGAACCGGTAAGTCGATAACCATCAGCGGTTTTGATGGCACGAGTTTTCATGCCCGCCGGATCAGATCCCGCATCAGGCTCCGTCAGCCCGAAACATCCGATCCACTTACCGCGCGCCAACTTTGGCAGATACTTTAGTCGTTGCTCTTCAGAGCCATAAGCGTGAATGGGATACATAACCAATGAAGATTGAACGCTCATCATCGAGCGGTATCCACTATCCACACGTTCAACTTCTCGAGCAATTAATCCGTAACTGACATATCCAACATCCGCCCCCCCATAGGCCTCAGGTATCGTCGCCCCAAGCAAACCCACCTCGCCCATTTCAGAAAATATAGCAGGATCCGTATCTTCATTTGCGTAAGCATCCAAAATGCGGGGCTGAAGTTTTTCAGCTGCAAAACTTTTAACAGTCTCACAAATCAGACGTTCATCTTCATTCAATTGATCAACCAAAAGCAAAGGGTCATCCCATTGAAATTTAGCTTGAGCCGGTGAGTTTTTTGCGGAAATTCCTGTGTCCATGAAACACCTTTAGCCAAATCAATACTTAAACTTGATGTCATTGAAAATTTCAAAATGAAACTAATCCGAAGTCCAACCGCCATCAACCAATAGCGGGGTCCCAGTCACCATAGCAGACGCATCCGAAGCCAAAAACAACACCGCACCCATGATGTCTTCAATCTCGCCAATCCTATTCAATTTGATTTTCGACTCAATCCAAGCCAAACGCTCGGGATTGGCAAAGGTACTTTCTGTCAGCGGCGTTTTTATGAAGGTTGGTGCCAAAGTGTTTACGCGTATGTTGTGTGGTCCAAGTTCAATCGCCATTGATTTAGTCATGCCTCCAACTGCATGTTTTGTAGCTGCATATACGGCACGGTCTTGGCCCCCAACCTGCCCCATTTGTGACGATGTTTGAATAATTGAGCCCTCAATTCCATAAGCAATCATAGCCCGTACCACGCATTGCGCTACAAAATACGCGCCACGAACATTAACATTCATGACTGTATCAAAGTCTACTAGATTTGTTGCTAGAAAACCACTATGGCGAGCAATGCCCGCGTTGTTTACGAGAACATGAAAGGGCCCATTCTCATCAATCTCGGTTTGAATGGCGGGAACAGCAATATTCGGATCAGCGACATCAAGCACCAAAGCGCTTGCTGAAAAACCTGATAATGCGATCGCATCAACTGTCTCTGACAGGGTTTCAGCCCCCCTGGCGGCCAAGACTACATGCGCTCCTGCTTCAGCTAAGGCAACAGCTGCGCCGAGACCAATTCCTCTCGATGCACCGGTTACAAGTGCCCTGCGCCCATCCAAGCGAAATGAAGGTGTTTTTGGTAGAGCAGTCATTATAATTCCTGATTTTTAAGATGTTAAATATTATTGTAAATAAGGCTATAGTCCTGTTTGTTTGTTTGACCGGCATCCAATTAATTTTTTAAGTGCGAATTCAACTTTCTTAAAATTTTAGTACCAAAGCCAAAAACAAAATAATTTCGTTCATCTAGAGTTCATTTGAAAAACACTATATAAAAATGATAATTTAGTTGGAGAAAATAATATGAAAAAATTTGGAATTCTTGTTGCGTTCGGGATTTTGTGCGCATCAATTGGAAGCTCATTTTCTCTGCCGATAGGTGGACAATATCAACCGTTTATTACTAAGGAAAACCCCAATAGTCTAAAAATCGGGTTACTGGGAAATTTACAAAAACACCAAGTGAACTCTATCAAATTCGCGGCGGGCTCTTACAAAGGGCAGTTTAAAAGAGTCTCAGGCAAGAAGTGGAAGGCAACGATCCAAGGTTATTCTGCAAATTATGAAGAAAGCGGTGGAAGCGCCACAACTCTCCGCCTGAAGGGTATTAACGGCACCATTGTTCAAATTTTGCTTAAAAAGGAAATTGTTCGATTTAGAAATAGAGCAATGGAAGTACCGTGGACTGATGCAACTCATATTGTCATCACAAATATTTCACAGTGAAGTTAGTCTAAATTCATAAATATTGATAAAGTTTTATTTTGCACGAGCGCTGATTCTTTTGAATTGGTTGCTCGGCAATATAAGAAATAATTAATCTTCAATTTCGACCGTGATGTCGATGTCTCAAGCGAAATAAACTTTCTTAGTAAGCAAAACTTCTATTTGGACACTGATTTCTGCAATTATTATATCAATCATTTCGCACTAACGAGCTACTATGAAATTTTTTAATTATTTGTCCAAACAGGCAATGACGCATCAAATACACACACCAAAACCCGGACGAATTCGTATAATGAAGTATCAATCCGCTCGCTAACATTCGCCACATTTCAATACGGTGCAAATTCCGGCCGAACATACCCGGTGTATGTGCTCCAATACATTTTCATTGATACATACACCCCTTTTGGATTTTCTTGATCTGGTTTCGGACATTTCTGCATTGTGTGTTGTGTGGCATTTAGATCAGTTCACTTTTAGCCTTCGATTCTCATTGTGCTTGCCAAGTTTGGATCGCTGGGATCAGTTTTTGAGTTTCCCAGTCGAAGTTTACGGATGATCCAAGCTTTGGGATCATTTCCGCTCTGAAGTACTCGTGTTTGTCAAAGGCTTCATTACCTGCTGTAGAGCAGAGCACGAGACACCACATGTTGGTAAAGCGCATCCCATGCATTCCTGATTGCGCATAATTGTAAGTGACTGCGCGAAGACCAGGTCCCTTACAAATGAATTAGACCTGTAATTTATGCGTAATGTTGACTTGTAGCTTTCCAGCCTGGCTAACTGTTTGGACAAACCAAGCAACGTTATGGCCACGACTTTTCTGGCAAATATATCAGTTCACATTACTGGGGAATAGTTTCAGAAGCGATTTGGGGCGGCTATTTGCTGCAGTGCCTAAAATTTTCATAATCATGCTGCAAAGAAAGTGGTTTTCACCAGCGTCAAAGGCACTTTGATAAATCTGCGCGCACAAATACATAACCCGCGCGCCGCTCACAATATCCTTGATCGGATATATATGGGTGTTCACAACGCAAAAACCCCGGACCAACTTTTGAGGGTCGGTACGGGGTTTTTGTTTAATTTTGTAAAAGAAGTTGTTTACGGCCTGCATTTTGCAGGTCTGGCAGCGACCTACTCTCCCGCGTCTTAAGACGAAGTACCATTG
>JBGCFS010000104.1:0-43657 GCA_045107035.1 Hyphomicrobiales bacterium | reverse complement strand
GGAAGGAAAATCATACTCCCACCAGCCAAAAGACTCACGTTTGAACCGACAAATAGTCCATGGGTGTGGAAGATTGGGAGGGCATGCAAGAGGCAATCGTTAGAGGTGAACTCCCAAGCGTCGATCAGCACTTCAGCGTTTGACAACAAATTTCCGTGGCTAAGCATTGCCCCCTTGGAACGACCTGTCGTACCCGACGTATAAAGAAAGGCCGCTAAATCATCCGACGCGCGAGAAACTGTTGGGAAAGTATCTGCTTCCCTGGCCGCTGCTCTGGGGAATGAGCCATTGCCATCAGCATCAAGAGTCATGAGGTTTGCACCCGCGTTAGCGGCAATACCTCGAAGACCATCATAGGCAGCGTCATCACACAGGATTAATTTGGGGGCGGCATCTTCAACAAAGTATGCAATTTCTGTTGCCGTATATGCTGTGTTCAGTGGGAGGAAAACAGCGCCAGACTGGACGCTTGCAGCGTAGAGTGCCAAAGCCTCTGATGATTTTGCAACTTGTGCAGCGACCCTGTCTCCGGGTTGAACGCCCTGAGCTTGAATAGCATGGGCAAATCTGGCCACTAGTTTGAGAAAGGCCTCGTGTGTCAAAATTACACCGGAGGCATCAATTAAAAACGGAGTATCCTTACCAAGATGTGGTGCAAACAATGCGTCATATAGTACGTTAGCCATTAAGGGATCTCCGGGGATTCTGGTCGTTTGTATTCAGTGATGTGCCAATTGATTGAACAATCAATTTTTCGGCCTTCTGAGCCAAGCTTGCAATGGCTGAGCTGTGAGCGATGGTTCCATCCTCCGCGAAAGCTTGATGGTTCGCCTCTACCTTATTTAGCCGATAAAGATAATTCACCATAACGCCATAACTCTGTTCGCGACCATTTTCAGAAAGGTCTGCTTCTGCATGAGCTGCATGAAACTCCGCGCCATTGCCTAAATGGAAGCGCGCGACAGGATCCAAGGGAAGTCCATCTGTTCTTTTAATCTTACTTAGATAATAACTTGTTAGTTGAGCAGCTAACTCACTTTCGAGTGTTGTATATATTTTTAGTTCTTGACCAGGGTGAGAGGCATTTTGTTCAATCTCATTGCCAATCCACTTTGCAAAGCTTGGTACTGGCGACAATGTGACAAAGGTTTTAAGATTGGGCAAAGCAGTAGATAAATCTGCTGCCACCTGCTTGATTAGCGAGTTACCGAAGGAAATTCCCCGCAAACCTTCTTGGCAATTTGAAATCGAATAGAAGACGGCTGTATCGGCTGTTTCACCAGAAAGTGACGGTCGGTCATGAGACAAAACTGATTGTATTGAGTTTGGGATACCCTTGGTCAGAGCGACTTCTACAAACACTAGTGGCTCGTCTGGCATCGAAGGGTGGAAAAATGCAAAGCAACGACGGTCTTGAGGTTCAAGCCTGGCGCGCAATTCTGCCCAGTCATTAATGGCGTGTACAGCTTCGTATTCAATAATTTTCTCCAGGATATTCGCTGGAGTTTCCCAAGAAATACGACGCAAAACCAGAAAGCCACGATTGAACCACGAAGACAGCAAATGTTGAAAATCGAGATCTGCCCGTTTCAGCGTTGGCTCAGTACGTAAGTTTTTAAGCAAGTCTTTGCGCATTGAAACGATACGTCCAGTGGCATCTGACCCCTGGTTCAGGCGACGAAGTAATTCCTGTCGTTTTGGTTCTGAGACCGCAAGCAATTCTTCCAGTTTCTTTGGAGATCGATCGGATCCATAGGCATCGGCGGCGTTGGCAATTGCATCGGCATCAACGTCGAGTTCATCAGTCAAGTGCCTGAAGAATGAAATTTTTTCGTCGGTTTCCAACCTCTCATACCGAGAAAGTAGGGCAGTCCCGATTGCTTTCGCCGATACTTCGCCACGATTTGATAAAAGCGCGGCACATAACTCGTTAATTGGGCGATTATCGTCACTTGATCGCAAGACGTTGCTTCTGTCGAATACAGATCCGAGCAGGTCTTGCAGAAAGTTGGAACGGGGCATCGTCAAATCCTCTCGTTACACTAAACCGCCTTGCCCATGACCAGTTCAGGTAGGCCTGTGGCAATCCACGGGAAGAGACACAGCAATATGATTGCTATGATCATACAGGCGACGTATGGCAATGATCCCAGCAAAATTGTACGTAGTGATATATCCGGCGCAATTCCATTTATGACATACAAATTGAGTCCCACCGGAGGGGAGATCAAACCAATTTCCATATTGATTGTCAGAACGACAGCAAACCAATACGGATCAAATCCAGCCGTAATTACAATTGGTAACAGTACTGGAGCCGCCATCAATATTACGGCTACTGGAGGCAAGAAAAAGCCAGCAATCAGCAGGAAAATATTGATTGCAAACATCAACACCCAACGATTGACGTCCAACGTACCAATCCATTCAGCAATAGATTGGGTAATGTAGAGGCTGGAGAGCATGTATGAGAACACGCCAGCTGCGCCAATGATGAACAGGATCATGACGCTTTCGCGGGTACTATCTCGCAACACCACCCAAAGGTCTTTTGGATTCCAAAGTTTGTAGATCACCATGGCGATGATAAGGCAAAGGATCGCGCCGACTGCAGCTGTTTCTGATGGCGTAGCGATGCCGCCATACATTGAATAAAGCACGCCCAGAATAATGGCTATGAAGGGCAGAACCCGCGGCAGTATCTCAAAACGTTCACGCCAAGTGTAACTGCGCGGTGCAAGAGCACTTGCATCGGCCTTGCGCCATGTATCGTAGATCGACCATGCCATGAACAATGCGACAAGTAACAGGCCAGGCATTACACCTGCAAGGAAGAGGCGGCCAATAGATGTTTCAGTGGCGATGCCGTAAACAATCATGGTCACGGAAGGTGGAATGAGAATTCCAAGGGTGCCACCAGCAGCAATCGACCCGGCAGCTACGCCATCTGGGTAACCGCGCTTGCGCATTTCAGGGATGCCCATTTTCCCAATAGCGGCGCAAGTGGCAGGAGATGAGCCAGACATTGCCGCAAAGAGTGCACAGGCGCCTAGGTTTGATATGACCAATCCACCAGGCACACGCGTCAACCAGCGATCAAGTGCTTCGTACAAGTCAGCGCCAGCGCGCGTTGAAGCAATGGAAGCCCCCATGATAATAAACATGGGAATTGAGAGCAGAGCAAAGCTATCCAGTTTCCCGAAGAAGATTTCCGGCATGAGCTCCAAAGAACGAACGCCGTCGAATGTAAGAAGAAACCCTGCTGAAACAATCAGAAGTCCGGTGGCGACTGAAATACCAGAAAAGAGAACAAAAATTGTGGCGAAAGCGACAAACGCGCCTAATACAAGTGGATCCATTACAGTGTCTCCCCTTCATCAATGCTGAAGGGGGATTCAATGTTCACAATGGTTGCGTACATATCAGCGCCGAGTTGCAGAAGGTAAAACAGGAAGCCAATCGGAACTGCCAAATATGGAATCCAAAGTCTCACACCCCAAACAGTGTCAGATGTCCACCCGCGTGCCCATGCTGTGTGCCACATTTCAAAACCGTAAAACAGCATGATCATGACGACTAGCATACCCGCGCTCAATGTGACTATCGCCAGGACTTTTCGCAGAGCCAATGGCAACATCAGCGCAAGCAAATCCACATTCACATGGCCTCGAAGTTTCTGCACATAGGGCAGGCCAATCAGCGTGGCAGCGACAACGAGGTAAACCACAGCTTCTGTTTGCCAAATTGTTGAATGGTTTAATACGAAGCGCACAAAGATCATCTGACATGTGATGCAGACAGCCGCAATGATCATGCCTGCTGAAAGAAAACCGCAAATTTGTGAGATAAAACCGATGGTTTGTAACACCGGATTGCCGCCGTGTTTGGCAACTTTCAGGACCGAGGGTGCAGACATGGATATGTTCCCGAAGATAAAGTCTTTACAAACGGGGCGGCTTGCTAAGCATGCCGCCCCTAAGGCCTGTCGTTTTGACAGACAAAGGTGTGTTGTGGCAGTGCCTATTCGACGGACAACGCCATATCGAGCAATTCCTGGCCATTTGGTGTTTGTTCAACAAACAGCTTGTAGGACGTGTCTTTGGCAATAGCGCGCCAAGCTTCAAACTCTTCTGATGTCATCTCTTTGATTTCAACACCAGCGTCGGCAAAAGCTTTTGCGGAAGCCGCATCTTGGCTCTTCGCTTCTGTAAGATAGAAAGCTTCAGCTTTAGCAGCGCCTTCCTTCAGCGCACTTTGCTGGGCTTCTGTCAGGCCTTCGAAAGCACTCTTATTCATCATCAGTGGCTGATACATGAACCACAATGCAACGTCGCCCGCAGGTGTGTAGCATTTTACTTGTTCATAAATGCGATAGGACACGAAGCTGGAAGAAGATGTGTTTGCCGCCTGAAGGACGCCTGTCTGCATGGCATTGTAGATTTCTGAGGATGCCATGGAAGCGATCGATGCACCGGCACCTGCAAGCATTTGCTCAAATGACTTACCAGCTGCGCGTGTCTGAAGACCTTTCACGTCGTCTGGTGAGGTGATGCATCCGTCTTTGCCGGCAAATCCACCAGCAAGGTAGCCGTGTACCAGGATCATGACATCATCTTCAGCCATTTGTGCTTCCAACGCTTCCATGAACGGGCTGTTATTGAGGCGTGCCGCATGGTCGTGGTTTTTTACCATGCCAGGCATCAGTGTCAGGTTGAAAGCTGGGCGTTGACCAGCAGCATATGCCAATGGAAACACAGTCATGTCCAATTGGCCGCGGCTTAGTGGCTTGTATTGTTCGCGCGGTTTGAAGAGCGATTTGGACGGAAAGATTTTGATGTCTAGATCGACACCAGCCGCTTTTACATGATCTGCAACCATTTGTGCTACTTGGTGACGCACGTCTTTAGTTGACCATTGATGTGACAGGCGTAGTTCTTTTGCATATGCGGTGCTGCCTGCAACACAGACAGCTGCGGATAAGGCAAGTGCTGCCGTTAATTTTTTGAAAGTCATGCTGATTCCTCCCAGCAGATTTAAGTTTAAATCTTTCCACCCTTGCCGTTTTGGCTTTTTGGGCTTGGATGAAGAATATCTCCTTTGCATCCAAAGTCAAATTTTTTGTATACAATAAATTTCTTGTTGCATATTTTATATCCTGCTAGATTTCTAGAATGTCAGTCCGTGCAGCAGATCATGTTCGTGAAGAACTGGAGCAGGCCATCATTACCGGTGCCTATGGCGACGGCGCGCGTCTTGATGAGGTTAGCCTTACGGAACAATTTAGAATCTCACGAACACCTATACGCGAAGCTCTGCAAATGCTCGCTGCGTCCGGGCTTGTGGAACTGATACCGCGGCGCGGCGCCTTTGTTAGGCACCCTAGTTTTGTCGAGCTGGTAGAAATGTTTGAAGTGATGGCAGAACTTGAAGCATTGTGCGGCAGATTGGCTGCGCGCCGATTGACTGATGCCCGTTTGGCGGAATTAAAATCTGCAGAATATGCCTGCACCGAAGCCTTGGAAGGCGGAGACACGGACGCATACTATCGTGCTAACGAGCAATTTCACCACCTTTTATATGAAGCCAGCGGAAACAGTTTCCTTATGGGCGAGGCCAAACGGCTTCATAAACGATTACAACCATTTCGCCGGTTGCAGCTACGCGTACGCGGCAGAATGAAACAATCGATGGATGAACACCAAAGCATCCTGTCTGCACTTGAGATGGGTGATGCGGAAAAAGTAGGAATTGTTCTGCGAGACCACATCGCCATTCAAGGCGAGAAGTTTCATGATTTAATGGCAAGCTATCATCGGCAACCCATTAGTCGTGTCGGTTAGACCGGGCCTGAGCCGGTTTAGATATTAGGGACTATAAAGTCCGGTATTATTCCGCTTCTCTCTATGTAAGAATTTACATCTTTGCCTTCGAAAAGACCATGATCGGTCACCAGTACCGTTCCCCAACCCATAGCTGCACCTCCTAGAATATCCGTGTGCAAGGTATCACCCATCATTGCAATTCGGTTGGGTGATATTGGTGTTTGTAACCGTTCCAAAACAATATTGTAGATTGCACCAAAGGGTTTGCCCTGAAACTCTGGTTCGATACGAGTTGCATTTGCAAGTCGATGCGAATGGAAACCGGGCTCCAACGAGAAGAACCCTTGTTGAGGAGCGACCACATCTGGATTAGCAACAATCATGGGGCGAGGATTTTGTAACATTGCACCGTGTAAACAACGCCATGTCTCTGGAGTGAATCCAATAGCGCTCAAGAAGAGGATGCCTTCAACATTTACGTATTCAGTCGGATCATCAGATACGATAGTGAATGGGGCAGGTAAGTCTGATGGCTCCAAGGGATAGCCAGAAATCACCCCCCAATGGCGTATTTCGGGATGGGCCAAAAGCGCACGCTCAGCTGCTGTTCTGCTGGGTACAATTTCATCCAGTGTGAACGCCATGTTCAAGCGGCGAAATTTTTCCTGAGATTTGTCGGCGGTGAAACTGGCACCATTTGTAAGCACAAATGTTTTCTTCCCAGCTGCTTGAAGTGCCGCAATGCGCTCTGCTGCTTGAGGTACTGCTTCCAAACCTTTGTTGAGTACGCCATAGGCGTCAAACACAAAAACATCAAAATCATCAACCAACGCGCCCAGATTTGCTGCGGGCTTTGGCGTGTTTGAAAATGATACCTTGGGCAATCGGCCGCGCACGCTCTCATAGAAGTCGAAAGCTTCATCGGTAGATAAAGTGGGAAAAGTATCAGATAAGGCAGTTTGATTATGTTTCATGCCGGGTGCTTTAAAGGACGTTGTGACATTTTGATAGTGGCTAGTTCCGCGTTTTGCCAAGTGGTTAGTGTCTTTTGCCTAGCGAAGCATATGTGTTTGCCAATCTTGGCGGTATGACGCATAAATTCATGATGACAGAATGAGGATCTCGTAGTGACAGCACTTTCCGTTCTTGGTCCACTTTGGTTGATTTGGGTTGTTGGAGTCATATCACCTGGCCCGAATTTCTTTGCAGTTACACGTGTTTCCGCTGCGCATGGTCGAAAAGCAGGCCTTCTGACAGCGCTTGGCATCACGTTAGGGTCTGTTTTCTGGGCATTGGCGGGATTGTTCGGCCTTAAAATTGTTTTTGCTCTTTTTCCTTGGGCTTGGACCATTGTTAAATTCTCGGGTGCGGCTTACCTAATTTATCTAGGCCTTAAAATGTGGTGCACCGCTGAGGCCAAGGATGAAGCGTTCAAAATGACCGCAGGCAGTGCGTTTCGAATTGGGCTCCTTACAAATCTCGCTAATCCCAAAACGGCCGCTTTTGCAGCATCGCTTTTTGCGGTGGCAATTCCATTCGGCGCTCCGTCCTGGATGACTTTTGCTGCATTCTGTTTGATAGTTTCCACAGTTTGGATTTGGTATTCGCTATGCAGCGTGCTGGCGGCACAAGATCGTGTAACTTTTCTTTATAGGAAATTTCGCTCGGCGCTTGTGCGGGTTGCGGGCACAATTTTTGTTGGGTTTGGTTTGAAACTCGCACTCGATAGGTAACTCACCAGATAATTGGAATTTGTCATGGCACTTTGGATCAAAAATCCTCTCGCTATTTTAGCTGAAAACGCTGCCGGTGGTTTGGTGATTGAGGGAGGTAAGATTGTTGAACTGGTCCCGTCTGGCGGTCAACCAGTTCACGCAGTAGATACAACATATGGTGCGTCGCGCCATGTGATAATCCCTGGCTTGATCAACACCCATCATCATTTTTTCCAAACACTGACACGTGCGCACCCGGCGGCGATTAATAAGGAATTATTCCCCTGGCTCCAGGCGCTCTATCCAATCTGGGCAAAGAATGTGAAACCAGATGCCTTTCGATTGGCCACAAGGTTAGCCCTGACCGAGCTGATGATGTCTGGATGTACCTGCGCATCAGATCATCAATACCTTTATCCAGACGGTCTTGAGCATGCGATGGACATTCAGATGGAGGAAGCAGAAAAACTGGGCATTCGTATGACGCTCACGCGAGGTTCAATGAACCTTAGCGTGAAAGATGGGGGGCTACCGCCAGACACAGTGGTTCAAGATGAAGACACTATTTTGGCGGATTGTGAACGAGTTTTAAATCGCTATCACGATACCTCAGAAGGTTCGCAATTTCAGGTCGCTCTTGCGCCATGCGCCCCATTTACCGTATCTCGTCGCTTGATGACTGAAAGCGCTGTATTGGCAGAAAAACATAATTGCCGACTTCATACTCACTTGGCCGAAACTTTGGATGAAGACGCATATTGTGTTGCAAATTACGGTATGCGACCCGTTGATTATCTAGAAGATGTTGGCTGGTTGAACCATCGGGTGTGGTTGGCGCATGGCATTCACTTCAACGATGATGAAGTTCAACGCCTGGGCAAGCACAAGGTTGGTGTGTGCCATTGCCCAACATCGAATATGACTTTGGCTTCGGGGCAATGTCGTACCAAAGAGCTTGAGGCCGCGGGCTCCCCTGTTGGACTGGGTGTTGATGGATCTGCATCCAATGACAATTCAAATTTAATGGAGAGCATCCGTCATGCGTTGATGATCAACCGCTTAACCTATGATGCAGCATCAGTGACTCACGAAGATTGCTACAGATGGGCAACTGAAGGTTCTGCCAAATGTCTTGGGCGCACTGATATCGGAAAAATTGCTGTTGGTATGCAAGCCGATCTTGCCTTCTATACGCTGGACGAGTTGCGTTTTTCCGGTGTCGGCGATCCGTTAGCTGGATTGGTGCTTTGTGGCGCGCATGCTGCGGATAGGGTTATGATTGCAGGCGAATGGAAGGTTGTATCTGGGAATCCCGTATCAATGGACATTGAACGCCTTCGCCACGAACATGGTTCTGCTGCCTTGGCCTTTCTCCAGTCGCTATAATACATACAAAATGACTTAAGATGAAGACATGTTAGTGTAAATTTTCTTATATTTTACAAAGACTAATCTGCCATGTCTCTGTTAAAATTTCGACTGAATCATGATAGTGTTTAACACGAATATTTCTATGCATGCCGCATACATATTCATTTAATGATTGAGTTATTGAATTCGTACAACCCGCAATTTATAAACTTTAAGTCGCAGTTATTCGACGATGGAGGATATAGGGATTGTTAAGCCAAATCGAACAACGAGCAGATAGTCTAGGAGAGCTGATGGAGGCTTTCAGGAATTATCGTTGCTCCCTGCAGAACATGCTTGAGAACGAAGCAACCGAAAACAAAATGGGCGAAGCTGACAAGGCTGTTGGTGTTTTGTTTGACAAAATTATTAGTTTCAAAGCCAACAATGACGATGACAAAACTGCAATGATCAATTTTTCCTTGAATATGATCGAAGAATTGTCGGAAGACGATAGCATGATCAAAGTTCATACTGGCTTGTTGCGTCAGTATATTTAGTTTCTTCGAACTGGTTCTGGAATATGCACACTTAACATGTGCCAGCCGAATAATGCTAAGGCTATATGCCTAGTTTACTGATTGTAAGTGGCAAGAAGTTTCTTTTCGTTTGAAAGGCTTGTCTGGCAGTTCATAAAATTGAGGATGTGCCAGATTAACTGGGCAGATTTCTTGAGGGCAGACCTCTAATTCACACAACCGGCAAACAAAATGCTGGTCATCACCACCATCCACAATGGCTGGCATCATCTTTCCAATGAGTTTTAACGCGATCGACTTCTCTTCGAGGTCGAGCCGCGAAACGGTGCTTTCCAGAACTGACCGGCGCGCATCCAGTATTTTTGTGAAATAGGTTTCACCCAGCTCTGTCAAGACAACTCGAACTTCTCGGCGATCGTGGGCGGTGCCTCGCACTCGCTCCAATAAGCCTTTCTTTTCTAAGCCGCTAATCAGGCGGACTGTCGAAGAATGCTCAAGCGCTAACATGCGACGTAAGGTTTCAATTGAAGAGTTGGGCTCAGATCCAACCTGAACAATAGAATAACATGCGGAACTGCTTAGATTTACCGCTGATTGAACAGCATTGTCCATCTTGTCGCTGAGCGCGCGCGCAAAGACTCCAAATACGTTTTCAATAAACTGATCTGACGAAGCGGAGATCGCATCCTTATCGCTACATGTCATAATCATTACCACTACTCATTAAACTCTGGCGCAATTTGCAGTGTTCCAACGTTCAAGTAAAGAGCGATTTTTCTAAAAACTAAAACCTCAGGCGGTAAAACGGTGACAAAGTATAAACTTGGTTATCAGACGGGCTCACCGTCGCGGGCTAAACCTGTGGCTTTGAAATCCTTGTTGCCTTTGAAGTACTCCAGCCAGCAATTCGTGATGCGTGTTCCATAACCAATTGGTAGCTCATGTTTATGAACTTCTTTGACTTGTTCTGCAAAAGCTGGGTCTTTGTGGAATGCAATCCAGTGATGCTCGTCATCAGTTACATGAACTGGACATATTGCAGTATCTGTAAGTGCTTCGTAGTTACGAATTGTTGTTGTCGCGACGCGCTGCCAACGAGCTACGCATTGCGAAAATAGCTTGGTGATTTTTGCAATGTCGGTTTCCTCATACACTGGCTTGCGCCATGCGCTAAAGGCACTGTCTGCAACAAACTTAGAAAAAGCATACACATCGGATGACATGTTTACTGCTGCATACGGCGCGTACATCAGTGGATCATAAAGCATATCTGTGCGAACGCCTGACTGCGGACAAAAGGCAATGCTTTCAAAATCATCGTAGAGTGTCATTTCATTGGTCACGGGGCACCGCAGCTCTATGCAATTGGTAAGTGCCGCTCCGGTGGCCAAATCAAATGCGGGAACGTTACTAATGCCCTGCATTTGATCAGCCAGGAAATGAAACACATTCGAGGTCTCCGAACGTCCCTCATAGTAACGTTCATCATTGAAGACGTAGAGGCAAGCAACAGCTTCGCCTTTCTCCAATAGCGACTTGTACTCGTCAAAAACAGCGGGAACAGTGCCTTTTGTCGCCGCACGCACCATGTAACGACCTCGATTGACTTCACGACGTCCTGCAATACAGGGCAATTGTCGTGTCATCCATGCTTTGGTTTCTTCGACAACCTGTATGTCGGTCCTTTTGGTCGTAACGCGCACCCCGGTATGGTGCGGGCATTTTTTATTGGAGATTTCTCTAGGTGAATAGAAGGTTTCTGCAGTGGGGGAGGCCTGTGCAATTGCAAGAGACATTACGGATTCCTTTGGCTGTATGGTGCATACATATTAAATGTTGCGCCAGACATGACTTCATTGGCAACTTGTCGTTGCCAAAAAAACATACAATTTGATATAAAGTAGAAGTATTTTACTCAGTTTCGCCTCTGCTGATCAAGAAAGTCCACGGAAAACCTTGTCAAATCGCTTTCAAACGTTCAGCCAGCATGTCGAGACACATCCTAGTTTTGCGGCTTTTTTACGTTGCATTGACTGGTATCAGTACGGTTTAACTATGTGCCTTTCAGGCCCAATAAATCAGACAAGACATTCGATATGATTAATAAAATGGATCAAGCCAGTGGCATTGCAACGCTGTTTGCTGGCTCTTTGCTGTTTCAGATTGTTCAGGTCGGTGCCTTTCCAATTCTGATCTCGCAACTCTTGTTAGCAAGCGGCTCTGATAGTTTTGCCATTGGTGTATATGTGGCAATTTCGTGGCTGGTTGTATTTGCTGCGGGCCCATTTGTTCCCCGCCTAATTTTGACACTTGGCAGTCGTCATTCGAACAATCTGGCGTTCATATTCACGATGAGCGGGCTTACTTTTTTAATCCTGCCAACATCTTTGATTGGTGTATTTGCCTCTTCCGTTTCTATCGGTTTTGGATTGATTGTACGTTGGATCAATTGCGATACGCTGGTTGTGCATCTGAGTGAAAACCGTGCTCGTGGCCGTGCTATTGGGCTGCATGAAGCGTTAATGGGGCTAGGCATTGGACTTGGACCGTTGCTCTTTGTTCTGCCTGATATGAACGCTGTAATTTGGGTCTGTATGGCTATTGTTGTTGCTGGCCATATCGCATTTCTTGCGACAAATACTGGTGCTTCCGATGAAATGATGGCGGAAGAGCGCGGAGTAATTCCCAAACGGTTTTTACTGAAAGCTATTCTGATGGCGTTGTTCGCGGCTCTTATTTCTGGCTTTATCGAAAATTCGTCAATTGCGCTTTTGCCGTTGTATTTTGAAAGCGTGAGCTTCTCGTTGGGAACGAGCGCCATTTTAGTGAGTTCATTTGGTTTTGGCGGGACACTGTTGCAACCGGCTCTCGGCTATTTGGCCGACAAGCGCAGTTATTTATTTGCGCAGATGGTTTGTGTGCTCACAATCGTGTGCAGTGGGACTGTTGTGTATGCCTTTACTGATGTGTTTTGGGTGTCACTCACGGCTTTGTTTTTCTTGGGTGGTGCGGCAGGTGGACTTAATACGCTGGCAGTCATTGAGGCCGGTAAGAGCCAATCGGACAAACAAATTCCAGCTGCAATGACCGCCATAGCAATGCTCTATACGGTGGGCAGTATCATCGGGCCTGTTGCGTCTGGAGCGGTGTTGGACTTGTTCCATGGTCAGGGCATGATTGTGTTATTCATAGTGGCAGGAATGGTGCTTGCGGGCGGTTTAATATTTCACCACCAACGCGACGCCTAACTACGTCATTACTGAAAGTACTTTCTAAGGGGGCTCCAATAGCGGGCATCCCAGCCTTCAGCCAGGTGCTCTGTCATGTTTTCTGGACAACCCGTTTGATCGAGGATAACTCGCGTTCCGTCGTTTTCAGCAGTAAACTTCAAGCGCAGAATTGTGTAGATGCCATCTTCCCATGGAGTGACGCGCCACGCTTGGACTATCTTTTTGCCAGGGTCTAGCTCGATATTCCTGGCGACGATCTGGCCGTCATGCATTGTTGCAAGGCCGCCTGCTACCGCATTGATGCTGGAAGCCGTACCGGAAAATTCGCTATGTTTCTTCTCATCCATAAAAGTTAAATAGACATCCATTGGCTTCGCTTTGAGGAAGACTTCTTGATGGATCTGAGTAGACATATTCTTCTCCTGGTTGAAGACCTTGCATTCTGTGAATATTCAATTTATTCAACCATATGGTTGAAGGTTTAGCAATATGAAAAACATAACTGCCTCCAGCATCGCGTTGGAGGACTCAAACTTGGATCGAGTATTTCACGCACTTGCCGACGGAACACGTCGGAATATTATTGCGCGTTTATCACAAGGTAATGGAACGGTATCAGCCTTGGCTGAACCTTTCGATATGTCTTTGAACGCTGTTTCCAAGCATTTGAAAGTTCTGGAAGGCGCACAGCTAATTGATCGTGAAATCATTGGTCGTACGAGCGTGTGCTCTTTGAAGGCCGACGTTCTGCAGGATGCCATGTCGTGGATTGATCAATATTCGGCATTCTGGGGAGGGACTCTGGATTCACTAGAAGAGCATATGGACAAACAACTCAGCGGCCCTCCAATTGACACAGGTGGAGGGAAAAGCTGATGCCTCTGAAGAAAACCAATCAAGCAGATTTATCAGTGATCATACGCAAACTTGTTAGGGGAAGCCCTGAACAAGTGTTTCAAGCTTGGACCGAACCCGAGCAGGTCGTGAAATGGTGGGGGCCTGCGGATGTATCATGTTCCGAATGCCAGATAGATTTGAGCGTTGGCGGAGCTTATAAAATTGGCAATCTGCTTCCTGACGGATCAGTTGTTTGGATAATAGGAAAATTCCTAAAAGTGGAGCGACCAAATTTACTCTCCTATTCATGGCAGTCTGGGCTTCAGGCGGAGTATGAAGAAAAGACCCAAGAGCGGGTGACGGTCAGATTTGTGCAACGCGGAGAATTGACAGAGGTTATTGTTGAGCACTGCCATATTTCCGAGGCGCAGACGCAACGCAACCATACGCTGGGTTGGGCAGGCTGCCTCAAAGGAATCGAAGAGTTTTGCTCTCAATGGGGCAATGAGGCTACTTACTAAGAATAACAAAAGCCGCAGTCTCGAAAGAAACAGCGGCTTTAAAACGTCTTAACAGATAGCTTATTCAGCTAGACTGTTAATTATGCAGCTTCGATTGTGCTAACAGCAGTTTTGCCGTTGCGCGCATCAATGTCTGTATCGAAACGTACTTTTTGACCTTCTGCGAGGCCGGCCATGCCGGAACGCTCAACAGCGGTAATGTGTACGAATACGTCTTTGGAACCATCTTCTGGCTCGATGAAGCCGAAGCCTTTTTGATCGTTGAAGAATTTAACGGTACCAGTAATCATAGTAATGTCCTTTACACTAACGTTTAGCACGTGGAAGTTGATAGATTTCAAAAAACCATCTTCCGGTTTGTCGAATTTGAAGAAAGTCTAAAACGTGCCCTTCCGTCAGTGCGGATCGGGTAACCCAGTAGATCGGCAAATATCGATGGCGCTGAGATAGGCGTGAAATGAGGAAATTGCAAGGCAGAATTGCGGAAAACTCAAGAATATAAGCTAATAAGTACTTACCTGATTCCCTACAAATCCGTAATTGAGACCGATAATCTCGATTGCATATGTATTTTGTCTTTTGCTTTGTAAACAAGTTGGCCAGTTTTGAGGGTGTGGTTTGCCTTGCAAAAACAACAATGCGGCATCACTGCCATACAAGAAATGCAGAACGACCTCATTTTAACGGAGAATTCACCATGAGAAATGAAGGTAAATAACCCGGTGAATGCAGGGGTAAAACAGTATTCAAATCACCTTGGCATTATTTTGGTACGCTAATGACAGTGAAATCGACACTGTTGCTCTCATGTATCAACTCAATTTGAACCGCAGAATTTAATATCTCTGACCTGCTCGGTTCCCACCCAATTGGGACAAGTCGCCGCTTCCACGACATGGACAACCTGATTATCTCGTTCGAAATACGACCCCGAAAAGGAAATTTGAGTTTTGATGGCCAGTGCGTCTTCCTCGCTTGTACCAATTCAAAAGGCGCCATGTGCCGGTTAGGGAAGATGCCATATGTGAAATGGCCCTTTGCTAATCATCTCACATGCACTGCCATGTTTTGTCTATCGGCACCAGCCAATCCGGCACGAACGAGTCGAACAAGTATTTGGCCAATTGCTGTTTTGCAGATATAGGACGCGGGTGTCAGATGATGCTCAAACAAATGATTTGAGAAAATCAGTTCTTGTATAATTGGAGGAATGAATATGTTGCGCTGGGGAATTTTGTCGACTGCGAATATCGGAATTGAGCAGGTCATTCCTGCAATCATGAACGCCGATAATGGTTTTGTCTCAGCGATCGCAAGCCGCAATGAAGACCGCGCCAAGGTTGTCGCAAAGCGTTTTGACATACCGCATACTTTCGGAAGCTATGAAGCAATGCTGGCTAGCGATCTTGTTGATGCCATATATATTCCTTTGCCAACTTCGCAGCATGTTGAATGGGCGATCAAGGCTGCCAATGCAGGTAAGCATGTGCTCTGTGAAAAGCCAATTGCACTGCATGCAGATCAAATAGATGGGATCATCAACGCAAGAGATAAAAACAAGGTTCTGGTTTCAGAGGCCTTTATGGTGACCTATCATCCTCAATGGCACAAAGTACGCGAGTTGATTGCGGAAGGTGCGATTGGAACATTGCGTCATGTTCAAGCAGCCTTCACGTATTTCAATATGGATCCAGACAACATGCGCAATGTCGCTGCTTTAGGCGGTGGTGCATTGCCCGATATTGGTGTCTATCCAACTGTTGGAACACGATTTGCTACAGGTGCGGAACCGCAACGTGTTTCGGCCCGGGTGGAGCGAGATCCTAAATTTGGGACAGACATTTTTACATCCTGCCGCGCTGATTTCGGTAGTTTTGAAATGACTATGTATGTTTCGACGCAAATGGCGCTTCGACAGGAAATTTCATTCCACGGTGATAAGGGTTGGATTGAAGTGGCAGCTCCATTCAATGCGGGCCTCTATGATGCTGATGTCGTTACATGGCACAATGCAAACCACAGTGAAGAACGAAAATATAGATTTGCCGGTGTGAACCAATATCGCTGTCAGGTGGAAGCTTTTGCGCGGGCCGTCGCCAGCGATGATCTCAAAGGTGAGGAAGAGATTTTCAGCCTTGAGAGTTCTATAAACAATCAAAAACTAATCGATGCTATATTTCGCGCTGGTGAAAGCGGCAATTGGGAAGATGTTTAACCCAGCTATTGCCTCAGAAAACTCACTTCAAATGAGACCAGTCTGACCGGATATATAGGCCTTTTTCTGAGTGCGCTGGTGGCGGCAACCATTTTGCCTGCGCAATCGGAGCTTGTACTAAGTGGCCTTATTATTTCCGACCCGAAGAGTGTTGTGATTCTGGTGATCGTAGCGAGCGTTGGCAATATTGCTGGCTCAGTTGTGAATTGGGCCTTGGGACGTGGCATACAGTCTTTTAGAAAACACACTTGGTTTCCAGTCAAAGAGGCGATGCTAGAGCGAGCCATCGGCTGGTATCATCGGTACGGTCGATGGTCACTTTTGCTGAGTTGGGCACCAATAATAGGAGACCCTCTAACAGTAGTGGCAGGTGTTCTGCGAGAGCCTTTTTGGAGGTTTCTGCTGCTTGTCAGTATTGCTAAAGCTGGGCGTTATATCGTTCTAGCAATTTTAGTCTTATGGACATTTTCGTCAAATACTTAGGCAAACTTGCTGGCTGAAAGATGTGTAAGTTTTGTCAAATTGACAACAAAAAACCCCGCTGGTTCTCACCAGCGGGGTTTTGTTTTGAATTATTTTATTCGGCTGCTTCGACCACTGTATCTAGGCCTGCAGCCTCTCGTCTTCCATCATTGAAGATGGCTTTGACCAGAGCAACACACATCAACACCATTACTATCGAGAACGGTAGAGCGCCAATCACCATCGCGGTTTGGATGGCTTTCAACCCCCCGACGAGTAACAGAGCGGCAACCACGGCCCCAAGAGCAACACCCCAAAAAATGATATGAGGACGCGCTTTTGGACCTTCATCGCCTGCTGCATTGATTGTGTTCACAATCAAAACGGCACTATCGGCTGATGTCACCAAATATGTCATCAACAGAACAACAATCATCAAAGCCATGAGCCAACCAAGAATTGGCGACAGCATGAACTGCGTCATTGCAAAGATTTTGTCGCCATCTGATGCTGATGAAATCACGCCGTTTGCGGCGCCATTCAGTTCCAGATCGATCGCAGTACCACCAGCCCAGGTAAACCAGACAAAGCACATGATTGAAGGAACAATCATGGCACCAAGCACGAATTCGCGGATAGTACGGCCACGAGAAATACGAGCTAGGAACAGTCCAACAAATGGAGCAAACGCAACCCACCAAGCCCAATAGAATACGGACCAAGCACCTTGCCAGCCAGCGAGCTTGTCGCCAACTTCCGTGCCATCAGCTTTCCACACACGGAACATCATGTCCGGCAACGCGATGAGGTAGTCGAAAATACCCACAAACAAAGCGGTAAGGCCAAACCATGTAGAGCCGAATATCAAAAAGAATCCAAGCAAGACGATGCTAAGCACCATATTGATATTGGATAGCCACTTGATACCTTTACCGACACCGGAAAGAGCGGACAAAGTGGAAGCACCCATAATGATCACGATGGCAACAATAATGCCAAGAGATGATGCTGTTCCCCCTTCGTTGGTAAGACCACCGATGCCAATACGGGAAAGACCGGCGACGAATTGTTCAACACCAAACCCGAGAGTTTGTGCAACACCTAGGATGGTGGCAACAACCGCGACCACATCGATAATGTGACCAAGTGGGCCGGACAGAGCTTTGCCAAACAACGGAGTTAGCGATGAGCGTATTGTCAATGGCAAGCCGCGACGGTAACTGAAGAAGGCCAACGCCAGCCCAGCAATGGCATAACATGCCCACGCACCAAGACCCCAATGCAGGAATGACCACTTGTAAGCATTGCGAATATTATCCGCTGCTGCGCCTGTTGCCAGCCCCTGAATAACTTCGGGATTGTTATTGAAGTGATAGACAGGCTCTGCAACAGCCCAAGTCAACATGCCAACGCCGATACCCGCGCCGAACATCATTGAAAACCAGGAGAAGTTTGAAAACTCCGGTTTTTCATCTTTGGTCCCAAGATTCAAACGTCCAGCGGACGGCCAAATTGCTAGGATTACACAAACGATCACAAAGAGCGCGACGACCCAAATGTACCAGGATGCAAAATTTGAAAGAATGAATGTATTAAATTTGTTAAGTACTGAACCGGCTTGTTCCGGAAATGCGACAGCCCATATGACAAGGCCACCAATTAAAAATTTAGACGAAATAGTTACATCACGACTAAACCCCCGATAAAAACCACTTTCTGCGGTCTTGATCGGGAGTTCGGTTAGTGCTGGTTTCATGGACATTTATATCTCCCCCATGTTCACGAACCATAAGCATAGGGTGTTGAGCAAATTCCGAAAGGTACAAAATAGGTATTAAGTGTCGCATATGTGACATCTAGAGCGTCGCTTTTTGACAATGCTGTATGAAACCAAATCACAAATTGTCATTATCGATTTTGGAAACTGATTCCGAATCAGCACTTGGCTTGAATTTCAATCCAAAGTTAACATGTTGAATAAAATAGGATTCGGCTGATATTTGGTGAGTTTTTGTTGAATCCAGGTGTTCGAAAAAACTAACCTTTGCTTCCGCCAAGTTTATTCGGCGTCATACCTTTAAGTCTGATCTGTCCAACAGTTTGTTCGGAATTGCGACCAGATTCTCCGTCGAGCTCTTCACTTTGGGTTTCTTGACTTAATTCTGATCAACCGATTTAGGGCTTTGGTCGCCCTATTCCCAGCGTCGTTGGAACGGTGTCTTTCTGGCAAAATCAGTACATTTGTTAAATGGCGGGGCCAGTTTCACTAAGTTTCTTAGCAATTTCAATTACAATGGTTGTCGCCAAGCTTCGATCCCTCCGGTATACAGTTTGGAGACTGATTTGCTGTTTGGGGTGCAGCTTACCGAAGGATTCAAAATGGCAAGAGACGGATTTCCGGAACCGTATTGGCGTAATATGCCAACAACAGATTTTAATCCTGAGCATACAGAAAATTGGATAGCTGTCTTACCTGTCGCAGCGATTGAACAGCATGGACCGCACTTGCCAGTTGCAACGGATTCGGCGATAGCTGAAGGTATGGTGGGCGCGAGCATTAATTTGCTGCCTGACAGCTTGCCTGCGACGTTTCTTCCGATCCAGGAGATCGGGAAGTCCAATGAGCATATTTCGTCACCGGGAACGCTGACGCTTTCCTGGGACACGGTCATTAAGTCATGGATTGAAATCGGCGAAAGCGTGCATCGTGCTGGTGTTCGCAAATTGGTCCTGGTGAACTCTCATGGCGGCAACGTTCCTATTATCGACATCGTTGCAAGAGAATTGCGGGTAAGGTTTGATATGCTTTGCGTTTCAACTGGTTGGATGCGTTTTGGACTCCCAGAAGGTTGTTTCAATCCTGATGAACGTAAATATGGTATCCATGGTTGCGATGTTGAAACCTCCATCATGCTACATTTGCGACCCGATTTGGTGCGGATGGATAAAGCTGAAGACTTCAAGTCTACGCAGTTGGATATGATAGACGAATTCAAGCATTTGCGCGCACATGGCCCGGTGCAATTTGGCTGGAAAGCTCAGGATTTGAACGTATCTGGCACCGTTGGTAATGCGACCATGTCCAATGCAGAAAAGGGCGCAAAGACTGTGTCCCATCAAGCTAAACAATTTGTTGAGTTGCTTCAGGACGTTCATAAATTTGACCCCGCTAGACTGTGGAAACCCCAATGAGAGCGCTGGCTGGTTTCCTTGTTACCCTAGCACTGCTGTTCCCTTCGTTTGGTGCGGCACAGAGCTTAAAAGCATATAAGGAAAAGCTGTTTTCTTATCCAAAGGCTCTTGAGAAAAGCGAAAACGGAGAGTTCATCCGTTTTGACTATCGGGTTGAGCGCGACATTCATGATCGCGATGAAATCCGAGGCGCGAAAGTTAGAAGTTTTTATGTCTCGATGCGCGGACGTAAGGGGCAGGACAATCTCTCACTTAAACTCGGGAACCGGAAAATCGACTATGCACGTACTGGCAAAGTGCGTGGTGCAAAATGGATCGTTGTCTATTTACACGGGCAGGGTGGTGATCGGCGACAAGGTATAAGCGATTGGAATTTTGGTGGGAATTTTAACCGGTTAAAGAACCTATCTGTTCGTAACAATGGGCTCTACGTGGTGCCCACTATCACAAATTTTGAAGAACAGGGCGCGAAGGATGTCGCAGCACTATTGAGGCACTATGCCTCGCAAGCTCCCAAGGCCAAGTTGATTTTAGCATGTGGTTCCATGGGCGGTCAGATTTGCTGGCGGTATATGGCTGGCACGGTCCAAACACCGCCTTTGGCAGGTGTTATTATGCTTGCAACATTTGCGGACAATCAGTTTCTCGCCAGTCCCCACTTGGCATCTGGTGCAAAACCACTGCCTTTGGTCTTTGGCCATGGAACGCTTGATGGGGCATTTGCATGGGAAAAAACCAAAGCCTTATTCGACAGCATTCAAGTTGCGCGGCCTGACTATCCTGTTCGCATGAGACTGTTCAATACGGGGAAACACGGCACGCCCATCCGCATGATTGACTGGCGACAAGAGATCAACTGGATTTTGTCGAAGGGCTAAAGTTGATCTTTTATTTCAAGCTGGAAACGTAGTGGAAATTGTCTGTTAAACAGTAGGATACGCGCCATTCAACGGGCCTGCCCGACAATGCGTAAGCAATACGGTCAATCTTTAAGACGGGCGTTAGCGGTGCGCAGCCCAGTCGCTTCGCTAATGCTTCTTCAGCCCCAACCGCCTTCAACTTTTCTTCGGCTCTAACGATAGATTGGCTGAAATTTTGATCGAAAAGTGCGTAAACATTGTTTGGCAGTGGAACGATCTCATCTAGTTTTTCAAATAGTGCTTTCGGAATCACTATTTTCTCGGCGATCAAAGGACTACCATTTACGGATCGATTTCTTTCCAATCGCCATACCTGATCATTGGCTGCCAAATCCAGTGCCAATCGCTCGCGGTGCGTCGCAGACCCACTGGTGAGGTTCAGGACCTGACTTTGGGGGAAGTGGTCATCTCCCTTTGCGCCTTCGTCTGGCGAGAGCATGAAATACTGAAACAGCGCTCGTTCTTGTGTGTGTTCAGCAACGAATGTTCCGCGGCCCTGCCTGCGAACGACGATGTTCTCGTCAGTCAACTCATCCAAAGCTTTTCGAACGGTTCCCTGACTCACGCCAAGTTCGCCTGCTAGTTGTTGCTCACTTGGAAGTGCTTCTCCGGGAGACCAAGTCTTGTCGATCAATCTTTGTAGCAGTTGATTTTTTACCTGCGCGTAAAGTGGCTTAAAGCCAAGTGTTCTTGAAGTTTGATCCGACGCTGGCCGATTTTGTGCGTCTTTATTCATAGACCCTCCACGGGCATTTTTGATTTTCCGTCTTTAAGCTATCACTCGCCGTTGACAGTGTCATCTGTCTTATGTCTTATATAAGACTTACGGACTCGCCGTTACAGAGATGGCTGACGCCTAAAAATTCAATCAATCAGGAGCGTTGGAAATTCCAGCGATAGACATATGAGTATTCCGCATCTGTTGGTGCATGACAAAAAAGACAATGTGGGCGTGGTCGTTGTAGAAGGTCTGACTGCCGGAACTGACATGTTGTGTGTTGTGACTGAGGACAATTCCTCGTTTAATCTCGTTGCAAAAGCTGATGTTCCGATTGGGCACAAAGTGGCTTTGGCTGACCTAAGTGCTGGCGATACGGCTATCAAATACGGCCAGGACATTGGCAAATTTGTCGGCTCCGCCGAAAAAGGCGGCCACGTGCATACACAAAATCTAAAAACAAAGCGCTGGTAGGAGATAATCATGAGCGAAGACAGAATTTTTGGTTATCGTCGGGAAAACGGACGCGTAGGCATTCGTAACAATGTCGTCATTCTACCGGTGGATGATATTTCAAATGCGGCTTGTGAAGCTGTTGCAAACAACATCAAAGGCACGCAGGCATTACCGCATGCCTATGGGCGGTTGCAGTTTGGCGAAGATCTGGACCTGCATTTCCGTACTATGATCGGCACAGGCGCGAACCCAAACGTTGCCGCGGTTGTAGTCATTGGCATTGAGCCAAGCTGGACACAAAAAATTGCTGATGGCATTGCTGCCACTGGTAAGCCTGTCGCGGCATTTTCAATTGAGCAAAATGGTGATTTGAAAACCATTATGGATGCATCGCGCAAAGCCAAAGAATTTGTCCATTGGGCAAGTGAATTGCAGCGCGAAGAGTGCGACATTTCTGATCTCTGGATTTCTACGAAATGCGGTGAGTCAGACACAACAACTGGTCTTGGTTCTTGCCCGACTGTTGGCAATATGTACGACAAATTGCTTCCAAAAGGCATTTACGGCGTATTTGGTGAGACATCTGAAATCACTGGCGCAGAGCATCTTTGTAAAGCACGCGCTATCGACGAAGACGTTGGTGAGCGCTGGTATGCGATGTGGAAGGCCTATCAGGATGATGTCATTTTCGCGCATCAGACAGATGACCTTTCCGACAGTCAGCCGACCAAAGGCAACATTTTGGGTGGCCTGACCACGATTGAAGAGAAAGCACTTGGAAATCTGGAAAAAATTGGACGCACATCAAAATTTATCGACATTTTGGAACCAGCTGAAGCGCCGACAAAAGGCAAAGGCCTTTACTTCATGGATTCATCTTCTGCCGCAGCAGAATGTGTGACGCTCATGGCAGCAGCGGGTTATGTGGCTCACACATTCCCAACAGGCCAAGGCAATGTTGTTGGTAATGCTATTGTTCCGGTGATCAAAATCACTGCTAACCCGCGTACAGTTCGCACCATGTCTGAGCACGTGGATGTTGATGTTAGCGGTATTCTTCGTCGTGAAATGACAATCGATCAGGCAGGTGATGTTTTGATTGAAATGATCAAGCGTACTGCAAACGGCCGTTTCACTGCAGCGGAAGCTCTTGGGCACCGTGAATTTGTGATGACCAAGCTGTATCGCAGCGCTTAAGTCGGAGACTGTCTATGGCTGACATTATTGTCAGCGAGTTTATGGATGAGGCCGCCCTTGTGGCGGCCCGCCATAAATTCGATGTACTTTATGCACCGGATCTGGTCGATAATCCGGATGCGTTGCTTAAAGCTGTTAGTGGCGCCAAAGCGCTTATTGTGCGGAACCGCACGCAAGTGCGTGGTGCTTTGCTTGAAGCCGGTACGGATTTGCAAGTTATCGGCAGGTTAGGTGTTGGCCTCGACAATATTGATGTGCCTGCTTGTGAAGCGCGTAACATCAAAGTTTGCCCAGCAACCGGCGCTAATGATCTCTCGGTGGCAGAATACGTAATTACATCGGCAATGCTTTTGCTACGTACGGCCTATCGGTCTACGCCGGAAGTTGTCGCAGGTGGCTGGCCGCGTGGAAACTTGATGGGCCGGGAAATCAGCGGAAAGACTCTGGGTTTAATTGGCTTTGGAGCGATTGCTTGGGAAACCGCAAAACGTGCCACGAACTTGGGAATGGATATTGTCGGTTACGATCCATTTTTAAAGGCAGATGATCCGCGTTGGGCCGGCGCAAAGAAAGTAGAGATTGATGAGCTTTTAGCTGTTTCAGATGTCGTTAGCCTTCATGTGCCATTGACCAATGAAACAACGAACCTTCTGAATGCCAAAGCTATCAGATCAATGAAATCTGACGCCATTTTGATAAACGCCGCTCGTGGTGGTGTCGTTGATGAAAATGCTCTGGCGGATGCAATGCGGGAAGGTCACCTAGGTGGTGCGGCTCTTGATGTATTCGAAAATGAACCGGTTTCTTCAGAGTCTGGAAGCAGGTTCGAAGGCATTCCAAACATCGTCCTCACACCGCACATTGCTGGCGTAACGCAAGAAAGCAATGTACGAGTTTCTGAAGTAACTGTGGCGAACGTATTGTCGGTGCTAAATTCATAAAAGCAGGAAATATATGGAAGACCGTATTGTAAGTCTGGCTGAGGCTCGGGCCTTTGCAACCGACACTCTTATTGGTTTTAATACATCACGAGAAAACGCTGAAATTGTTGCTGAAGCGTTGGTTGCTGCTGAAGCTGACGGTCTTAAAGGACATGGGTTATCCCGTCTTCAAGGTTACGGCGCACAAGCTAAGACGGGCAAAGCAAATGGTCATGCAGTTCCTGAGCTAAGCAAACCATCACCAGGTGCTGTTTTGGTGGATGGCAAATCTGGCTTTGCGTATCCAGCTTTGAAAATGGGCTTGGAAGCATTGGTTGGAGTGACGAAATCTCAGGGCATTGCCATGCTCGGTGTACACCATTCAAATCATTGCGGTGTCACTGGTCACCATGTTGAGAAATTGGCAGATGAGGGGCTTGTTGCCTTGATGTTTGCAAATGCTCCTGCGTCCATTGCCCCTTGGGGCGGCAGCCGTGCGATTTATGGTACAAATCCAATCGCCTTTGCCAGTCCACAGCAGGGCAGGGCTTCTATGGTTGTTGATCTTTCGGTGTCGCGTGTTGCACGGGGTAATATCATGACGGCTGCGCAGCGCGGAGAGGCTATTCCTGAAGGTTGGGCGCTGGATCCAGATGGAAACCCGACGACAGATGCCAAAGCTGGCCTTGAAGGCACAATGTTGCCAATGGGCGGGGCAAAGGGAACAGCGCTTGCGCTAATGGTGGAAATGCTGTCGGCCACGCTTGTTGGTGCAAATCACTCTGCGAACGCTGCCAGTTTTTTCGATGGTGCAGGATCGCCCCCAGGAACAGGTCAACTCGTTCTGTCTATCAATCCATCAGTATTTGGTGGCTCTTACACAGACAGATTGACTGAATTGGTTCTTTCAATCGAAGAGCAAGATGGAACGCGGTTACCAGGGGACCGCCGTTTGGCGAATCGGAAGAAGGCGGACGCAGAAGGTGTTACAATTACAGCTGCCCTTCAGAACGCCTTAGCAAATATATAGCGGCCGTTCTTTCGGCTCGGCTTTATGGCTTTTTCACGTTCAGAAACCTCCGCGCGATACGTTGAAGTGTCGGGCGGATGATCAAGAAGCCGTGATACACGTGGTTTAATATCCATAAAATTGAGGGCCGATCCATGAGTTTCGCAACCCTTCCGTATCTGGGATGCAACTTCCAAATTGTGAGGAAGGCGCCTGCACCAGATACCAAATTTCCTTGTTCGTTTCGTATGTGAAACCGTTTCAGCGCAGCGTGTCTTGAAAGGCCTGGAACAACCTCTTCGTCGGCTCCGCTGACGCCTTCCTCAACTGCTATATTTTGCCAATCTACAGTTTCGTCCTTGAACGAGCGTTGTAGAAACCCAATCTCTCGCACACACAGGGGACAGCCACCGTCATAAAAGACGGAAATTTGCTGTTCCTGCTGCGTCACTTCGGTTTGTTTTGAATCGATCATCAACCTTATTTGGGAGTTTCGACGAAAATGTCGAGCCGTGTTTTGATAATCGGAGCAGGAATGGCCGGCCTTTCGGCTGCTAACGCACTTGAATCAGCCGGTTCCAGTCCCGTTATCGTGGATAAAAGCCGTGGCGTTGGTGGACGTCTAGCAACTCGGCGTTCTCAGTTTGGTTCCTTCAATCACGGCGCTCCAACTGTTTCGGCGTTTACTTCCGCATTCAAAGCATTCCTGACAGAAGCTGACACGGCCCAATGGAATAGGTTTGGCGAAGCAGAAGGAGACCCTACAATGAGTGCGCTGGCCAAGCCTTTGGTGGGGCAAATTCCGCTTCATCTTAAGCTCAGTGTCACACATTTAGAGAGTGCAGAATCTGGTGTAAGAGCAACATTTTCAAATGATACAAGCAAAGAGTACGGTCGTGCCATAGTTGCTGTTCCAGCACCTCAGGCCATTCAGATTTTACGTGTCGAGGATGTGCTAGCCGATTGGGCGCAGCCCTTGAATAATGTTGAGATGTCACCCTGCTGGGCAGGCCTTTTTGCTTTCGAGAAGTCGTTACCGGTTTTGTCTGTTCCTCGCGGCATTCATTTGCAAAAAGACAGCGGCTTTGATGATAATCAACATTCAGAACGGTGGGTGTTTCATGCAGATGCGGAATGGTCGCAGGAACACCTAGAAAGAGACAAAGAAGAAATTCTTGAGGACATCACCACACTGTTCTTTTACAAGCTTCAAATGGATCGACAAGAACCAATATTCGCTCAAGCGCACAGATGGCGTTACGCCCGTGTTGCAAAACAACTAAAGCTTCCTTCTCTACAATCACCTGATGGTCGGATCTGCGTCATTGGTGACGCATTTTCGGGACCGGACGGATCTTGGCACGACGCGGAGGCGGCTTTCCATTCTGGTCAATCCGTAGCGCGCATGCCTGTTAATAGTTTCAATTGAGGTCATCATGGACACGTTAACACGAATGCGCACTTTTATAGCGGTGGTAGACCAAGATGGTTTTTCTGCTGCTGGCCGCTCCCTGGGGCGTTCCAAAGCGCTTGTATCTAAATATGTCAGCGAATTGGAGGACGAGCTGGGCGTCCGCTTGTTGAACAGAACAACGCGGAAATTGTCGCTTACAGAAATCGGGCATTCCTACTTTCATGAAGCCCAAACAATTATTCATCAAGTGGATATGCTTCAGGAAACTGTTCAAGATAAGAGCGGTAAACCTCGTGGGCTACTGCGTGTGTCTGCACCAAGATCCCTTGCCGATTCACCGTTGATGGAAACTATTATGGGGTTCGCCGACAGTGCTCCTGATGTTTCCATGGAGCTTGTGCTCGAAGATAGGTTTGTTGATTTGATTCAAGAAGCTTTCGACGTAGCCATTCGAATTACAGCCTTGGAAGATTCAAGCTTAATTGCCCGACGTCTTGGTTCTTTTAAAATATCAACTTGTGCGTCACCCGAGGTTATAAAGCAGCATGGGCACGTTTATGAACCCGCGGATCTTGTTGACCGCCCATGTATTATTGATAGCAATTTGAAAACTCGTCAGAATTGGACGTTTTTTGATCAAGGTCGCCGTGTTACCATTCCTGTCAAAGGACGGGTGGAAACTAACTCACCGCAAGCTGTTAGACTTGGCGCGCTCCAAGGACTTGGATTTGCCCGAACGTTGCATATGCTTGTTGAAGAAGATTTGAAGCAAGGGCGACTCGTCCAAGTGCTAGATGAATACGAGGCAGATGATATTGGTATATTTGTTGTTTATGCCAATCGTCGTCATCTTTCTTCCAAAATTCGCGCGTTTGTAGATTATATGAGTGGGAACTATCTGAAGAATGGGGCTTGATTCGTTTGATTTACAAAACGCTTTGCAAATTTTTGCTTGCTATGGCGGTAGCGGTTCCGCTTATTCCGCACCCGGCATCCGCTCATCCTCACGTTTGGGTGGATACTCGTGCGGAAGTTGCCTTCGACGACCAGAACAGAGTGTCTGCTGTCCAACATTCTTGGACGTTTGACGAAGCTTTCTCGGTCTATGTCATTCAGGGGTTGGATGAGAATGGCGACGGAGTTTATACGCGCGAGGAACTGTCTTCGCTGGCGCAAATTAACGTCGAAAGCCTCGCCGATTTTGCTTTTTTTACATTTATGGGTGTTGAAGAGGCAACTGTAGATTTTACCGAGCCTCGGGACTATTGGCTCGATTACGATCCTAAAAAAAGCCGCCTTACTTTAAATTTTACACTGCCATTGAAAAAACCAGCTTTGGTCATAGGGGATTTGGTTCTCGAGATATATGACCCAGAGGCTTTTGTAGCGTTTTCAGTTAACGAGACGGACTCCATAAAACTTGCCTCCGGCGCACCAAAGAACTGTGGCTTGGAGGTTAAACCGGCGGAAGAAATGGATGATGCTTTTGCGGCAGCATTAGCAGAAATTCCCTCGGATCAAAGACAGGTGCCTGACGAGTTCTTTTCCATCACTTCCAAATTATCAAATTCTGCGGTTATTCGGTGCACTTAAGGCTATTTCTATTGGCCGTAGCGATGATGGGATTGATCATGTCATCTGCGTTTGGGCAAAGTCCATTTGGTGTTGGTACGCCGGCACCTGCCGTTATACCAGCAGATGGCATTTTTTCAGATTTCTTTAGATGGGTAACTGCGCAGCAAAGTGCTTTTTACAAGCAGCTCACCGGAGCTGTTCAGGAGATGAAAGAGGATGGCAGCGCATTTTGGGCACTTATAAGTTTGAGTTTCCTTTACGGTGTTTTTCACGCAGCAGGGCCTGGCCATGGTAAGGTCGTCATGTCTTCTTATGTATTGGCAAACCATGAAACGGCGAGACGCGGCGCACTTTTATGCCTGCTATCCTCGCTGCTGCAGGCACTGGTCGCCATCGCCTTAATCAGCATACTTGCGATATTGTTTAATGCTACGAGCTTGGTAATCTCTGATGCGACACGCTTTCTTGAAACAGGAAGCTATGCCTTGATTGTTGTATTGGGCGTTTTTCTTACCATTCGCGCCATGCGCGTATTTTGGCCATCACGGTCAGTTTCCCATTCACATGAGCATTCTCATCACGAAGGTCATGGCCACCATCATCACCACGATCATGACCACCACCATCATGAAGGTCATGACCACCATCACAATGATGAAAACTGCGGGTGTGGGCATGCCCATGCGCCAAGTCCTGAACAGGCAGACAGAGCCTCCGGCGGTCTGAAGGCTGCCGCCGCAGCAATTTTATCTGTTGGGCTTCGCCCCTGTACTGGTGCATTGATTGTACTAGTATTTGCTCTGGCTCAGGGCCTTTTTTGGGCCGGCATTCTGTCTGCACTCGCAATGGGTGTGGGCACCGCAATCACTGTTACAACGCTTATGTTCATTGCAGTTGGCACCCGTCAGGCAACCTTATCTATAGCAGGCGGTAACACAAGGGTGGCCAGTTTGATGTTGAATTCGGTTCAACTCTTGGGAGCAGTAGCTGTGTTGGCACTGGGTCTTATTTTGCTGACTGCATCACTTCAAATTTTTTGAATGAAGTAATTTTGGGAACGCCTCTCACCTTCATAGTTCTTTGCGCGCAATCATTCCAAAATATTCGAATATTTTGCGCGAAACAATTTCACTTTCTGCCCAATATTCAGGATGCCATTGTACGCTTAGTGCAAACGCTTTTGCACCATCTACAGAGGCGGCTTCAATCGTTCCGTCGTTGGCAAGAGCCTCTATAGTTAAGCCATTAGCCAATCTGTCTATTGCTTGTCTGTGCAGCGAGTTTACAGAAACGCTCTCAGGACCAACGATTTGCGATAACAATCCATCGGCGGTTGGCTTAACTGTGTGAGCAAGCTCGAAGCGCACATTCTGATCTTCATGAACAGGGGCGCGATGATCCATAATATTATCTTGCTCTTGTATTTCGGTACTCAAAGACCCCCCAAGAGCGACATTGAGTTCCTGATGCCCCCGGCAGACTGCGAGCAACGGTGTTCCATACTCTATTGCCGCACGCACCAGGGGCAAGCTCGTTGCATCACGCGCTGGATCGTGGGGTTCGTATTTCTCGCTGGGGTCTTTGCCAAAAAGTTCCGGGTGTACGTTGCTACGCGAACCGGTCAAGAGAAAGCCATCTGCTTTGCTCAAGAGAGAGTCAAAATCGCTTAACTCTGCAATACTAGGCACAATAACAGGCTGAACATCAGAGACATTTGCAAGTGCTTTTAGATACGTATCGGCCGCAGCGTGCCAATTGTATCCATCCATTTTTTTGACATCAGCCGTGACCAAAACCAGAGGCTTCATAAGTATTTCCCAAAAAATCACTTAACCAGTTAATTATGCCTAATTGCCCGCAATTCGAACACATTTCAAGATCATGGGCTGCTGCGTAAACCCAGCCCAATTTGCGGGCTCCATATTTGACACCAAATCACAAAAAAGAGACCATGTTACCTATTCAAAACCTTGAGCCTCAAGAAATTGAAGCATCAACCGAGGGCTGCGTAAATGCGCGCCGTGACTACATCCTAGGCCTTTGGGCCGGCAAACAACTGGGCCTGAATGACGATGCCCTAATGTACTATGTACGCGATGTTATTTGCACAGATCAAATGGCACCTGGCGTTGATCCGATGATCAATAAAGTTGCGTCCGATTTTTCCAAAAATGGCGTTGGTATGGGTAACAGCCAAATTTGGAATGTATTGCAAAATGCCGAACGCACTGCTCGAGCTGAAATGCTGGTTACCGACTAATACGCAGCTTTGAAGTTTAAAAAACCCGCATGCTAATGTGTGCGGGTTCAATCGACTTTCGCGGCGATAACTTCAATCTCTACAACAAATTCTTCCCGAGCAAAGCCTGTCACAATCATCAGTGTTGATGCTGGTGGAGGCGTGCTGACATAGCGGTCACGAGCTTTCATGTACCCTGGTAAATGTTCTCTGGACGATACATAGGCATTGATGCGGACGAGGTTGGTCAAATCCATATTTGCGCTCGCAAGAACTGCGGCAATATTCTCAAAAATCAGATCAGTTTGGGCCTCTGAACCGTTTGGAATTCTGTCATCCAGATCTATTCCCAATTGCCCTGAGCAAACCATAAGCCTTGCGCCCGGCGGCACTTCTATCCCGTGACAATAATTGGCAAAGGGCGCGCGAATGCTTGGTGGTGTGTGGTGCGGAAAATTTTGAGCCATTGTGTTCTCATCTCTTTATGCGACATAGATCACTAAATGCGCAAAAGCAGTAGCTTGGCCAGCCTAGTATTAGAAATTTACTGTGGGATACAATGGGTCACTTGTTGTTTTTCTCCTATATTGTGTTTCTAGAAAATCAAGTTCTGGATGCAAAATTCATTTATTCAGACGGCGTTTTGATCCTGAAAAATAGCTGAACATTGGGGCGCAAATATAGGAGCTACCTTGGTTGGAATCTTGGCCAAACTTTGCCCGAATAGGTAGAAAGTGTGCGAGGGACCTTGATTTTTGTGTGCACTGCATCACACACTGCAATCTGGCCCTCCCTAAATGGCCAGAAATTTCCGTAATAATGAGGAATGTATTGGTGTCCAATTCAATAAAATCAATCGCAACGTTTGGCGCGCTGGCAATAAGCGCAGCATTTTCAACGTCTGCTTTTTCCCAAGAGAAAGTTACTTTTGGTACAAACTGGCTTGCGCAAGCCGAACACGGTGGCTTCTACCAATCTGTTGCAGATGGCACATATGCCGCTTGTGGTTTGGATGTGACAATTGCTCCCGGTGGCCCGCAGGTTAACAATCGCGCGCTAATGCTGGCGAACAAGATTCAGTTCCATATGGGCGGCAACATGCTGCAGCCTTTTTCTGCTGCTGAGCAAAACATACCTGTTGTTGTTCTCGCATCTATTTTTCAAAAAGAACCTCAGGTGCTTATCAGCCATCCAAACCAAGGTTTTGACACCTGGGAAAGCCTGAAGGATGCAACGCTTCTTCTGGGTGAAAACGGATTTCAAAGTTACTATAAATGGATGATTGCCGAGTATGGCTTCACCGTTGAGCAGCGCCAACCTTACACATTCAATGCAGCGCCGTTCCTTGCAGATAAGAAATCGGCACAGCAGGGTTATATTACTTCTGAGCCATTTGCGATCGAGAGAGAAGGCGGTTTCAAACCAAATCTCTTCCTGTTGGCAGATTATGGCTTTGATACGTATTCAACCACCATTGAAGCTATGCAGGCAACAATCGACGGTAAGCCTGAAGTTGTAAAATGCTTTATTGATGGATCGATCATTGGCTGGGTTAATTACCTTTATGGTGACAATGCGGCTGCGAATGAAATGATCAAGAAAGACAATCCTGACATCACGGACGAGCAGATTGAGTTTTCAATCAACACGATGAAAGAATTTGGCATTGTCGACAGTGGCGATTCTGAAACCATGGGCATCGGCGCTATGACTGATGAGCGTCAAAAAAGCTTCTACGATAAAATGGTCGCAGCTGGTGTGACACCTGCTGATCTGGACATTTCCAAAATCTACACTTTGGATTTCATCAACAAAGGTGTTGGTGTTGAGTTGAAGAAAAAACTCACTGGTATGTAAGCCAAACTTATACGGGCGCAGCGGGTTCATCGCTGCGCCATTTCCCTCCTAAATTTTGCTATGTCGGCTTCAAAGGCGAATTTCGCGTGACCGAAACCTCTCTGATCTCCCTTGATGGGATTACCAAATCATTCTCAAATGGCACCGTTGCATTGCGAGATATGTCGTTGTCCGTAAATGCCGGCGAATTCGTTAGTCTCCTTGGACCATCTGGGTGCGGCAAATCTACGGCGCTGCGCATTGTCGCTGGCCTTGCACCCGCGACCAAAGGGACCGTTTCATGGGGCAATTCTAGGGGCGGATCTGACGACACATCTCACGACGTCAGCTTTGTGTTTCAAGAACCAACGTTGATGCCTTGGGCTACTGTATTTGCAAATGTCTATCTGCCTTTGAAATTGAAGGCCCAAAGCAAAGCACAAGCGCGCGATGCTGTTATGGAAGCGCTAGCTCTTGTTGGTCTGGATGGTTTTGAAAACTCCTATCCTCGCGAGCTGTCGGGCGGCATGAAAATGCGTGTGTCCATTGCACGGGCTTTGGTTACACGTCCAAAGCTGTTGCTCATGGATGAGCCATTTGCTGCGCTGGATGAAATTACACGTTTTAAATTGAACAATGATCTTTTGGAGTTGTGGGAACGGTTTAATTGGACCGTTGTTTTTGTAACTCATTCAGTGTTCGAATCTGTTTATCTGTCCAACCGAATTGTGGTCATGGCGGCGCGCCCGGGCCGTGTGGTCAACGACATGACAATTGATGCGCCTTATCCGCGCGATGATGAATTCCGGACCAGTGATATTTACAGCCAGCATTGCCGATCGGTTTCCGAAGCGCTTCACAACGCTATGGACCCTTATCAGCCGGGGGAAGTGGCATGAGTCAAACGGGCATGGATACAATGGCGGTGGATTCAAAACTCATTGATCCCATTGAAGTTGCGCGCGCTCGTGCCGTTCGGCGCGATCAGGTTTTAAAGTGGGTGCTGCCTGTCGTGATTTTCAGTATTGCTATCTTTCTCTGGGATCGGCTGTGCGTCTGGAATGAAATTCCATCCTATATTCTTCCCCGGCCCGGTCTGGTTTGGGAAACACTGGTGAAAGACTGGGGGCTGCTGTCTTCATCGTTGGTCAACACCTTGAAAATTACTTTTTTAAGCTTGGCGTTGGCCATTGGTGGTGGTGTTGGATTGGCCGTGCTGTTCACTATCTCTCGTCGCATTGAAATGTCTCTTTTTCCATTCGCAATCATTTTGCAGGTAACGCCTATTGTTGCGGTTTTTCCGCTGATCAATATCTATGTGGATGATCAAACGGCCAAATTGCTGCTCTGCGCGTGGATTGTTGCGTTCTTTCCAATCTTGTCCAACACCACAATGGGGCTCAATTCTGTAGATCATAATTTACGGGATCTATATCGGCTCTATGGAGCGTCACGCTGGCAAACCCTTTGGCACCTTCAATTGCCTGCTGCCATGCCTTATTTCCTTGGCGGGCTTAAAATTGCTGGAGGTCTTTCGCTGATTGGAGCGGTTGTCGCGGAATTTGTGGCCGGTGCGGCTGGTCAAAGCTCTGGCTTGGCATCGCGCATTATCGAAGCCGGTTATCGACTTAACGCGCCACGACTGTTCGCAGCCTTGTTACTGATATCGGTGACGGGTATTCTAATCTTCTTTGCAACATCACTTATTTCTCATCTTATTTTGCGTAAGTGGCATGAAAGTGCATTGAAACGGGAGGTCTAAGCTTGTGGGTAATTTGCCCGGATTTCTGACAGTTCCAAAATTTGATCGGTATGCATTGACCCGTGGCCGGGTTCCAAAATGCCTCGTAGAGAGTATCCCGGACGCAGTATTCCCATCGCCTATTTTTCCGCCAGATGACGATTTGGTTTGTGCCGATTTTCTAATAGAAAGTGGGTCACTTATCGGTGTAGCGGCACCAGGCACCTTTGACGGTGAAGTTGCGCTTCTCGATCTGGATGATGCGATAATACTGCCCGCTTTTACTGAGCTGCACACCCATTTGGACAAGGGCCATATCTGGCCACGGCAACCGAACCCGGATGGCTCCTTTATGGGAGCTCTGGGCGGGGTTAGCGCAGACCGTATTGCCAACTGGTCTGTTAAAGATGTCCGCGCGCGCATGGAATTTGGATTGAAGTCCGCCTATGCACATGGAACCAAATCCATTCGTACGCATATCGACTCTATTGCTCCACAACATGAGGTTTCGTGGCCTCTTTTCGCGGAATTGCGCGAAGAATGGAGAGGGCGGGTTGCTCTTCAAGCGTCGTCGCTCAATGGTATTGATGGTCTGGCAGATGATGATTATCGCACGACTTTACTAAAGACTGTGCTTAGCAATGGCGGCATTGCAGGAGCCGTGACCTACATGGTGCCCGAACTTGAACCTACGCTGGATAAAATGTTCCGCGATGCGATGGATGCCGGCATTGATATTGATTTCCATGTAGATGAAACGCTGGACCCTGATGCGCGTTCGCTTGCCATTATTGCGCAAAAAGCAATTGAGCTTGGCTATGAAGGTCAAATCACCTGTGGCCATTGCTGTTCTTTGTCGCGCCAGAGTGACGAAGAAATAGATCGAACTTTGGATCTTGTGGCGAAAGCCGGCATTGCAGTCGTAAGCCTGCCTATGTGTAATATGTATCTACAGGACCGTGTTTCGGCCGACGCGCCACCACAAACACCACGCTATCGCGGCGTAACCTTACTACATGAGATGAAAGCAAAGGGCATTCCTGTTGCAGTTTCGTCGGATAATACGCGCGATCCATTTTATGCCTATGGCGATTTGGATGCGTTGGAAGTGTACCGGGAAGCAACTCGCATAGCGCATCTAGACCATCCTGTTGGCGACTGGATCAAAGTAATTACTGAAACACCAGCCTCTACAATGGGACTTGATGGAGGCTTTGTCGTCGGCGGACCTGCGGATTTGATTTTGGTCAAAGCGCGCAGCTTCAATGAACTGTTATCTCGTCCTCAAATGGACCGTGTGGTCATACGCAATGGCACTGCTATTGAACGCACTTTACCTGAGTATCGCACTCTGGATCCCTTGTTTTAACCATCAGAGCCGCATTGAGGAAATACTATGACTGACTATGCCGCGCTTAAAGCCGAACTGGCACCGGTTAAACTTGAAGACAATGCCGCAATCGTCAAACAGAAAAGCCGCGATTTTTTTTGGTATTCTCCCGTTCTCAAAGCTCAACTGGATGATGTAACGGCCGATTTGATAGCCTCGCCTGTGAGCGAGGAAGAGGTCATCCATGTCTTGAAGACCTGTTTTGCTCATGATGTGCCTGTAACACCGCGCGGTACTGGTACAGGCAATTATGGTCAGGCGATGCCGCTATCTGGCGGCGTGTTGCTGGATTTATCGCGTTTCAACAAGGTCAAAGATATTTCGGTTGGGCGGTTTATTGCTGAACCTGGCGCGGTGATTGCCGAAGTTGATAAGCAGGCACGGGCGAGCGGGCAAGAAGTTCGCATGCACCCTTCAACTTATTCCACCGCCTCTATTGGTGGATTTATTGCCGGTGGATCGGGCGGCGTTGGTTCTATCAATTTTGGTGGGTTGCGCGATCTTGGTAATGTCATTCGTTTGCGTGTTGTGACGATGGAAGCAGAACCACGTGTTCTGGATCTTAGTGGAGAAGATCTGCAGAAGGTCAGTCATGCCTATGGCACCAATGGCATCATTACCGAAGTAGAAATGCCACTTGGACCTGCCTATGATTGGGTTGATGTTCTGGTGGGGTTTGAACCGGGTGCGGACGATGGATTTGCAGGTTGGATGGATGCTGTTCGTTTCGGCAATGATCTTGGTCTGCAAGACGGTATTTTGACTAAAAACATTGCACCTATTCAGGCACCAATTCCTGAAACCTATTTTCTGCGACATAAAAAATTCGTCAAGGAAGGGCAGTCGGTTTGTGTTTGCATGGTCGCACCATTTGCCATGGATGCATTTGCGACATTTGTTGGGCGTGGTAGGGGCGACATTCTTTATCGGTCCGACACCGCAACGCCTGAGGAAAAGAAGGGATTGCCGCCGGCATATGAATTGGCGTGGAACCACACAACGTTGCGTGGCCTGCGCATAGAACCGGATATTACATATTTGCAGGTGCTGTATCCGTTCCCAAATCAGATTGAGCGCGTGGAAGCTGTCTCAAAACTCTTTCCTGGCGAGGTTATCGGGCATTTGGAGTATGTCCGCTTTGATGGCCATGTGACATGCTTTGGACTTCCAATCGTAAAGTACACGACGGAAGAACGGCTCAATGAAATCATTCGCATTCACGAAGAAGAAGGTTGTCCGATTTTCAACCCTCACCGTTATACGCTTGAAGAAGGTGGAATGAAGCAGACGGATTCCGTTCAACTGGATTTTAAACGGGAAGCTGATCCCAAAGGCTTGCTCAATCCTGGTAAAATGGTGGCGTGGGATAGTCCAGATTTTGACTTTTCAAATCAAACTTATCTCTTCCCTGGTCTGGCGCGGTAGCTGCTATGCGAGTTCTTGTTATCTATGCGCACCCGGTAGAAACCAGTTTTAATGCCGCCATGCATAAATGTGTTGTGGAATCGCTTTTAGAAGCGGGGCACGAAGTTGATGACTGCGACCTTTATGCAGAAGGATTTGACGCTGTGCTCTCGCGAGAAGAGCGTCTGAACTACCATGACATTGAGATCAATCAACGCCCAGTCGCGTCTTATGTCGAGCGGGTAATGAATGCAGAAGCCGTGGTGATGGTGCATCCAATTTGGAATTTTGGTCTGCCAGCAATCCTGAAAGGCTTTATGGATCGTGTATATTTGCCGGGTGTGTCGTTTCATTTGCAAGATGGAAAGCTCTCACCCGGCCTAACACATATCAATAAATTGGCTTGTGTGGTTACCTATGGCGCTACGCGTTTTCGCGCGATGGTGTTGGGAGATCCGCCTCGCAAGATCGCAACACGCATGATGCGCGCTATGATTAAACCGGGCGCTCCGGTGTGGTATCTTGCTCAATATGATATGAACAACGTCACACCTACTCAACTTGAAACGCACATGCAAAAGGTGCGTGACAAGATGAGTAAATTTTGATCAATAGTTAGTTGAACAACTAAATTGAATCTTCACCAACAAAGGCTTTCTCAACAACGAAACTGCCAGGGCGATTGTTGGAACCTTCTTCAAGGCCAGCTTTGATGCAAATATCTTTGACATCAAGGTTGAGTGCCATTGAACCGCAAATCATGACGCGATCGTCGCTGTTCATTGGCTCAATGCCAAGATCAGTATAAGCAGAGCCATCACGCATCAAATCTGTGATGCGACCTTCATGGTCAGATGTTTCTCTTGTTGTCGTTGGATAGTGGCGCAGCTTTTCTACAGCGTCTTCACCTACCAACGGGTCGTCCATCGTGCGCTGGATCAATTGGTGACCAAACTCCAGCTCAGCCTTTGTGCGGCAAGTGTGGGTCAGTATGATCTGATCGTATGCTGCGTATGTATCCGGATCGCGGATAACTGAGGCGAAGGGTGCGATGCCTGTTCCTGTTGATATGAGGAAAAGGCGTTTGCCTGGAAGCAATGCATCTAGCACCAAGGTTCCGGTCGGCTTGGGACGGACAATGACTTGATCGCCAATTTTTATATTTTGAAGCCGGGACGTCAAAGGACCGTCCTGAACCTTGATGGAGTAAAACTCCAATTCTTCATCCCAAACAGGAGCTGCAATTGAATATGCTCGAAGGATTGGCTTTCCGTTGTCGCCGGGCAGGCCAATCATCACGAATTCACCAGAGCGAAAACGTAAGCTTGCAGGGCGCGTTACACGAAACGAAAACAGCTGATCTGTCCAGTGATGGACAGATGTTACAGTTTCGCCAAAAGGCAGGGATTCGACGGTTTTGGAGGGAGACATCAAATCAGACATGAATTGTTCCTAACCTGTAAGCCCAAGGCGGGCACGATAGGTTTCGAGTTTGGGTAGGCTGGCAAGCCACTGCTCTTCAGGCTGCCTTTTAGCCAAATTAGCACTTATTTCAAGTTCATTGAAACCAGTGCGCAATGCCATTGGGTACTGATCGGAGATCAAATCGCCATGCGCGCGCAGGGTTCCCTTGAAACCAAGGCGTCTTAATCGTTGACCCAAACTAAAGCCACGACCATCTGCGCTGGAAGGAAAAGCGATACGAATTAGATCAATGACCGCAAAGAACGGAACCAGTAATTCCGGGTCTTCGTCATTTTTTAAGTCAACATAGAGCCCGCCTAGAGCAGCAAGTGACTGCAACTCGTCAACACCGAGAAAGCGACAAGGTTCAATCGGAGATTCGGAGAATTTTCCGTCACGAACAATCACGCTGCGTGTTTTGTTTTCTGTGCTCATTTGCCTATCTCCATTGTTTGTTCTGGCCGAACCAATTTTCCATTTTCAAAATGGATGCCACATTCTGCTTTTTCTTGCCCGCGCCAGCGTCCGCTACGCGAATCTTCGCCGTCGGCGACCGCCGTTGTACATGGGGAACACCCAATGGAGCGGAACCCGCGATAGAACAAAGGATTGCGCGGTAACTCATGGCGTTCGAAATAAGCCTTGATATCCCCAGCTTTCCAATCTGCTAGCGGGTTGAATTTATGACGTCCTTCGCTGTCTATTTCCTGCACTGCCAGCTGGGCGCGAGCTTCACCATGGAAACGTTTTCTTCCGCTGATCCACGCATTATATTCGCACAGGGCATTCTCTAACGGTTTGATCTTGCGCAAATCGCAGCAAGAATCCGGGTCAGTTAAATGCATGCTTCCATATGGGTCTTTGTCACGAGCCTCATAGAGGTCCGGCAACACCCGGATTACATTGCTAAGACCAAGCGTTTCGGCCAATTCTAGCTGATACTGCAGTGTTTCTTCAAACAGCATAAGTGTATCGATGAAAAGCACTGGTGCGTCTGGGTTTACACGAGAAGCCAAGTGCAAAAGAACGGCAGATTCAGCACCAAAGGATGATACCAGCGCAGCCTTTCCATGGTGCTTGTCGCCGATTATCTTGTTCAACAGCACAAGTGCTTCTTGTTCCAACTGATCAAAGTTGGAAGATGGTTCCAATGTTTCTTTAACGCGTTCAGGCAGCATGTGCATCGTCAGTCTCCGGGTAAAGAGCAGCGAGGAAAGGAGTGGAACCCAGGCGCTTGTAAGAATCGATGAATGACTCATCTTCGCTATCACGTACTTCGAGATAAGCATTGATGAGGCGGTCTATTGCGCCCATTAGTTCGCCAGCGGAAAACCCAGGTCCTGCGCGCTCGCCAACAGACATGTCTTCACGACCGTCACCGCCAAGTGTTATCTGGTAAAGCTCTTCGCCTTTGCGCTCCAAGCCCAAAATGCCGATATGCCCAACATGGTGGTGGCCACAAGCATTAATACAGCCTGATATTTTGATCTTCATATGACCGATTTCGCGTTCAAGACCACGTGCTTCAAAGTGAGTTGCGATTTCTTGCGCAATGGGAATGGAACGCGCTGTCGCTAGTGCGCAGTAGTCCATGCCTGGACATGCTATGATGTCGGAGATCAGTCCAATATTTGCTGTGCCTAGGCCAACTTCCAACAGTTTTTCGTAAACCAGAGGAATGTCGCTCTGACGCACATGTGGGAGGATGATATTTTGCTCGTGGCTGACCCGCAGCTCATCGTGGCCATAGGTCTCCGCAAGTTCAGCAATGACTCGCATTTGCTCGGCTGTGGCATCGCCTGGAGCACCGCCAATTGGTTTTAGGGAAATTGTAATGATGCCGTATGCCGGGTTCTTGTGCTCGGCAACATTGGTTTCGACAAAGGCACGGAATGCCGGGTTAGCGGTTTGCGCATCTTCGAATGCAAGAGAGCGGGTGTTGTTAAACACTGGTGGCGCAAATGCTGCCTCAATGTCGGCAACAAGCGATGCAGGTGGATTTACAAATGTCTCTTTGATACCCGTAAAGGCCTCTTCGATATCTGCTTTAAGAGGATCAAGGCCGGTCTCATGAACCAGAATTTTGATGCGGGCTTTGTATTTGTTGTCGCGGCGACCATGCAGATTGTAAACTTGCAATATGGCTTCCAGATATGGCAACAGATCGTTCTTCGGGAGGAAATCGCGTACTGTCTTTCCAACCATCGGCGTGCGGCCAAGCCCACCACCAACCATGACTTCATAGCCAGGTTCACCTTCGTCGTTTCGAACCATACGCAAGCCAATATCGTGCGCGCGTGTTACCGCGCGGTCGTTTGGCGCACCAGTGATCGCAATTTTAAATTTGCGTGGTAGATATTGAAATTCTGGGTGATCTGTAGACCATTGACGCAGCAGTTCCGCAGTTGGACGCGGGTCTTCAATTTCGTCAGCTGCAGCGCCTGCAAAATGATCCGCGGTTACGTTGCGGATACAATTTCCCGAAGTCTGGATGGCGTGCATTTCCACTTCAGCCAGTGCCTTCAAAATATCTGGAATATCCGATAGTTTCGGCCAGTTATATTGGATGTTTTGGCGAGTGGTGAAATGCCCGTAACCCTTATCCCACCGTTCTGCGATATAGGCGAGCTGGCGCATTTGTGCGCCGTTTAACGTGCCATAAGGAACCGCCACTCGCAGCATGTAAGCGTGAAGTTGAAGGTATAGACCATTGCGTAGACGTAGTGGTTTAAACTCATCTTCGGTTAGGGATCCATCTATACGGCGCGCGACCTGATTACGGAATTCTTCTGTGCGGCTTTTTACAAATTCGCTGTCGAAATCATTGTAGCGGTACATTGTTTACACTCCGCTCTGCTGGAGACCCTGGGGCGCGAGATAATCAATGCTCGGCCCATGAAGGCGGAACTTTTCGCGGAAATGGGTCGGACGAGGTAGTTTGTCTTCGCCCAGCGCAATATCAACGAGGTAAGCACCTACGATCAAATCCTGACGGGCTTCACCCCGAACCAACAACGCAGCGGCTGCCACTTCGTCGTTTGCAATCGTGGCCTCAGAGATTTTGCGAGACCATGTATTTCTCTCCGTCAAATAGACAACATCGCCGTCCATCAGATCGTTTGCGGAAACAATTTTGGGTGCGAAAGGTTTTGCCATCAGGCAGCTCCAATTTTTGTTTTTTGTTCTTGGGATGCAAGTTCTTGTCTTGCAGATTTGGGCGCCAAGCCAAGCATCACAACAGCAGGCCCGTTGAGGTCCGTGTTGCTTAAGACCTGAGGCAGGTCTTTGAGAGTGGTTGGCAAATAAGATTCATCCGTTCGTGAAACGTTGAATGCAACTGTCACTGGCGTATTGGCATCAGCACCGTGCATCATCAGACGTCCCGTAATGAAACGAGCTGCACGTTTGGCCATATAAAATGCAGCAGTCGCGCCAGGTCTTGCTAAGGACTGCCAATCCTGTTCGGCAAATCCTTCAACGTCGTGGCCGGTAACAATACGCAATTCTGAATTGCGACCGCGACGTGTCAGGGAAACGCCCATATTGGCGGCTGCAGCTGAAGCGGAGGTGATGCCTGGAACAATGTTCCAAGATATGCCTGATTCATCTAAAGCGTCAGTTTCTTCATCAAGGCGACCAAACACGGATGGATCCCCAGATTTGAGGCGCACAACATGATGACCTTTGGATGCGTGCTCAATGATGAGATTATTGATTGCATCCTGGCTCATGCCTTTGCCAAATCCTGTTTTGCCGGTTTCAACCAGAATTGCCTCACGGCGGGCGAGTTCTAAAATGTCTTGGGAAACCAAGCGATCAAACAACACCACATCAGCTTCGTGCAATGTGCGACGTGCTTTTAGGGTCAAGAGTTCTGGATCGCCGGGGCCTGCGCCGACCAAACTTACATGGCCACTCTCTGGTTGTTTCACTTGAAGTGTCTCATCAAAGAGTGTTTCCAGGCGTTCAGCGACGCCAAGTTTGCCACCTTTTTCAAGCGCCGCCTCACCTTCACCACCATAAAACCGCGCCCAAAATGTGCGGCGTGCGCGACCTGCTGGCAGCAATTCAGCACGGGGACGGAATGCCTGAGCGATGCGCGCCAGAATACCAAGACGTGCTGGCAACATCGCTTCAATTTCTGCTTTGATTTTACGGGCAAGAACAGGCGCAGCGCCTTCAGTGCCAATGGCGATCGTTACGGGATCACGGTCAACCAAAGCGGCCGTTATAAACTCACTGGCTTCTAGGTTGTCGACCACGTTGACCAGTGTGCCCTCGTTTTGGCCAATGGCAGCAACGCGGGCATCTTCTGTTTCATCGTCATTTGCGGCGTAGAACAAAACAGCGCCTTTGACATCGCCTTTCTTAAGAGTGCGATTATGGAGAATAATTTTCTCTTGATTGGCCAGGGCGACGACATCTGCTTCAGCGGATGCACCAAAGACATGAATGCTGGCCTCTGTTTTCATCAACAGACGCAGTTTCGCAAGCGCGGTCTCACCGGCGCCCGACACCACAATGCGGCGTCCGCGTAGATTGAGAAAAACAGGGTAGTGGCGCATAGCATGGCCTTTCCAGTGGACTTGTCTGGTAAAGGTGGGCGATCACGCATCGGTTTCCGAGGAACTGATTTTCGTTTTTTTGCTAAAAGGAAACATATTCCTCTTCGGAATCGAGGAAACACAAAATATGACCTAAGCAACTGGGTTGCTTCAGCGATTTTAAGCAGCTTTTCTTGAATGGCTTTCTTTGCACCCCTGTTGCGACTTGTGTCTTTACCGGAGCAGTTTCGGCAATCTATCATTGGTTGTCAGTGCGTTTGATTCTCTTCCCTCCGCCAACGCCAAGGTTTGTTCATGAAGTTTATGCTTTTAACGCTGCTTGGCCTTAGCTGGGCTGTTCGGATTGCTGCCTTTAAAATAGCGGCTGAACGCGGTGTTCCACCGCTTGTGACCATTCAGCTTGCTGTCATCGGTATCGTTGTTGGGTTGGCATTCATCAGCATATTGCGGCGAAAAATTCCGCCGCGCACACCTGTTGCATTGCGGTTTTATGCCCTTAGCGGGTGCTTGGGTTTTGTGTTTCCATTTGCACTTGAAACATTTGTCGCAGGGCATATCCCTGCTTTTGTGTTCATCGTCATCATCTCCAGCATGTCAATCTGGGTTCTGTTGTTGACTTATATTCTAAGGGTTGAACCTGGATCAGTGCTAAAGACTGCGTCAATCTTCCTTGGTTTTGCAGCGGCACTTCTCATTGCATGGGACAATGCAACAGGCAATGTGGATGCTGTTCCGCTGAGTTGGATATTGCTCGCGTTCCTGGTGCCTATTTTATACACGATCAATACCGTTTTTGTTGCCTCGCGGTGGCCTGAAGGCATTGATGCAATTGAGGTTGCGACAGGTCAGGCGCTTGTGGTGGGAATTGCAGTGCTGATAGCGATGCCATTCACCGGCCTATTCAACGATATGTGGCTGTTGGAACG
>JBGCFS010000103.1:0-8843 GCA_045107035.1 Hyphomicrobiales bacterium | reverse complement strand
AATGAACGCCGGTGCGCATGGTGGTGAGACAAAAGATTTTCTAATTGAAGCGCGCGCATTGGACCGTAAAGGCAAGTTGCACATCCTCAGCAATGCCGATTTAGGCTACGCATACAGACATAGTTCGGCTCCCAAAGACTTAATTTTCACAAAAGCTGTTTATCGCGGCTCATCTGGTGACCCGGAAGCGCTAAAGTTGGAAATGGAAGAAGTTGCGAAGTATCGCGAGGAAGTTCAGCCCGTAAAAGACCGCACTGGTGGCTCTACTTTTAAGAATCCCGAGGGCCATTCCGCGTGGAAAGTAATCGATGCTGCCGGCTTGCGTGGGTATCGTGTTGGCGGCGCCCAAATGTCTGAAAAACATTGTAATTTCATGATCAACGTAGACGGCGCTACGGGTCATGATCTGGAGACTTTGGGCGAAACTGTTCGAGCCAAAGTACTCGAGCATTCCGGTGTGCAGCTTGAGTGGGAAATTAAGCGTCTAGGCACTTTTGCGCCCGGTGAATCAGTTGCGCCAATGTTGGGCCGCACGTAACCATTTGTTAAGTATATTTATCAGGAGTTCAGTCACGAAATTGGGCTGAATCCGTGCTTTTTCGTACACAAATCGTAAAACAGTCGCGCAATATGCGATTCATAAACCAAACCTTTACCTGTTCTTAACCATGATGGGGTGGAACAGGACATTAGAAAGAAATCAGTGCGTGCAATGTCGCATCATTGATCGGGGGCAGAAGCCCAAAGGGTTTGGAACTGAATGGCAAAGGCCAAACATATTGCTGTTTTGATGGGAGGGTGGTCTGCGGAGCGCCCTGTTAGCCTTGCGTCAGGAAAACCTTGTGCAGAAGCGTTGCGTGGTTGCGGCTACGACGTCACCGAAGTTGATGTTGACCGTAACGTATCTTCCGTCTTGTCAGATCTAAAGCCAGATGCGGTGTTCAATGCGCTTCATGGCCCCTTTGGTGAAGACGGCAACATTCAGGGTGTGCTTGAGTTTCTGAACATCCCCTACACACATTCCGGCGTCATGGCCTCTGCTTTGGCCATGAACAAGGAAAAAGCTAAATTGGTTATGGCGGGCGCTGGCGTTCCAGTTGCTTCTTCAAAAGTCATGCACCGCATGGACGCCGCCAAGACCCACGTAATGAAACCACCTTATGTGATCAAGCCTGTCAATGAAGGCTCCAGTTTTGGAGTTTTAATTGTCAATGAAGACCATGAGCACCCACCACAAGAGTTGTATTCTGACAATTGGCCGTACGGCGATATTGTGATGGTGGAGAAATACGTTGCTGGCCGCGAACTGACATGCGCTGTATTGGGCGACAAAGCGATGGCCGTCATCGATATAATCTCTCAGGGGAGTGGCTTTTACGACTTTGATGCCAAATACGCCGAGGGTGGCTCAGTTCATGTATTGCCAGCCGATCTGCCTGGCGATGTTTATAAGTCTATCCAATCCTATGCATTGGCGGCGCATAAAGCCCTTGGTTGCAGAGGCGTGTCTAGAGCCGATTTCCGATATGATGAAGCAAATGCGGAGTTGATCTGCCTGGAAGTAAATACCCAGCCTGGTATGACGCCTACTTCCCTTGTTCCGGAGATGGCCGCTGATGCCGGTTTTGATTTTGGCGCCTTGATGCGCTGGATGGTGGAGGACGCGTCATGCAATCGCTAATCCGTAAAATGACAGGGCGTCCAGCATTTAAAATGCCACAGCAGGTTTTGGACTTTTCGTTTCTTGAGCGGACTTTGTCTGTTGAGAAAACCATTCTGCCGCCTTTGTTGCGCAAGCCAGTTCGTTTGTTGTCACGTATGCAAATTCGTGTTCCTGAATGGCTTGGAAAGAAAGCTGTCATCAGCCTCCTATCCGCAACTACGCTTTATGGGCTTGTGATCGGTGGTCATGCTGATGGAATGATTGGCGAAGCAACCGCGATGGTTGGTCTTAAGGTCGCAGAAGTAAAAATTACCGGCCAGATCGAAACCAGCGAAAGCGAAATAATCCGAGCGTTAGAGCTGCAGTCTCATGCTTCGATGGTATTATTTGATGCATCTCAAGCGCGTGAGCGCATTCAGTCCATGCCGTGGATTGAAGAAGTGACCATTCGCAAAACCTATCCAGGTAGCGTGGAAGTTGCGATCAAGGAACGTCAGCCTTTTGCGCTTTGGCAATCTGGACAGGTGGTCTCAATTATCGATCCCGAGGGCCGCATTATTACTGGCCTGGATGATTCCAAATTTGCGTCTCTAATTCTATTGGTAGGCGAGGGCGCTGATACAGCAGGCCCTGCCTTTATGGAGACACTATCCAAATACAAGATTGTCGAATCACGTGTTCGCGCAGCAGTCCTGGTCGCGGGTCGCAGATGGAACCTTGTTTTGGAAAACGGCATCGAAGTTAAGCTTCCGGAAGTTAAGTCGGAAAAAGCTATTTCCCAGCTTGCAGATATGGAAGCGCGTGAAGAGTTGCTCGATAAAGATATTCAGTCGGTTGACCTACGTATTGCCGGACAAATGGCCGTTCGCTTGCAGACCGTAGCAATGGAAGAGCGCCAAAAAGCATTTGAAAAACGTGTCAAAGACTTGAAAGCGGGGGCCATCTGATGATGCAGTTCGGTTCCGCCAAATCTCACAACTTTCGGCCTTTATCGCCAAAGAAGACAGCCGTCGTGTCAGTTCTCGATATTGGATCAAGTAAGATCTGCTGTTTGATTGCGCGTCTGCGCCCGTTGGAAGGTGTGGACGTGTTGCCAGGTCGTACCCACTCGGTAGAAGTGTTGGGCATTGGTCATCAACAATCCCGCGGTATTAAAACCGGCGTCGTGGTTGACCTTGACGGCGCAGAACAGTCTATCCGCATGGCAGTCGACGCAGCTGAACGTATGGCCGGCATTACTGTGGAAAGCCTGATTGTCAGTATTTCATGTGGTCGATTGAGCAGCGAAGGCTATTCGGCAAATATTTCACTGTCCGGGCACGAAGTGTCAGACAATGACATTCAAAAGGTACTGAATGCTGGAAGCGCGCATTCAGTCAGCGATGGTCGCCAGGTTATTCATTCACTTCCAATCGGATATGCGCTCGATGGCAATCGCGGAATAGATGATCCGCGCGGCATGATTGGCAAAGATCTCGGCGTCGATATGCATGTTGTATCAGCAGATTCTGCGCCAATGCGTAATTTGGAACTTTGCATCAACCGCTGTCACCTTACCGTGGAGACAATGGTTGCATCACCATATGCCAGTGGCCTTGCTTCGCTTGTCGAAGATGAAGCTAGCCTGGGTGTGACATGTGTCGATATGGGTGGTGGCACGACGACTATGTCCATTTTCATGGACGGTCATTTCGTGCACACAGATGCTATTGCTGTTGGCGGACATCATGTGACAATGGACATTGCGCGTGGCTTGTCGACCCGCATGGTTGATGCAGAGCGCATCAAAGCATTGCACGGCAGTGCGCTGCCAAGCGTGTCTGAAGACCGCGACATTCTGTCTATTCCTCAGGTGGGCGACGATGATAACGATGTGCCGAACCAGGTGCCAAGGTCCACGCTGACCCGCATCATTCGGCCCCGCGTTGAAGAAATTCTTGAACTTATACGCGATCGCCTCAGTGCATCCGGTTATGCGCCCCATGTGGGCCGCCGCATTGTGCTGACGGGTGGCGCATCACAACTGACAGGCATGACAGAGGCGGCCCGGCGTATTATCGGGCGTAATGTCAGGCTGGGACGCCCATTGGGTGTCGTCGGATTGCCGGAAGCGGCCAAAGGGCCAGCTTTCTCGGCAGCGGTGGGTCTGCTGATTTATCCGCAAATTGCGCAATTGGAGCAGATTCGCCCCCGCGCTAAAACCAAGGTTCTACTGAATGGCACGGACGGGTATTTTTCCCGTGTCGGACAGTGGTTCAAAGAGAGCTTTTGATGCGTAATTTCAAAGGCATAACGATGACGAGGTCGCCGGACGGGCACGCAGATTGCACTGACCACCGGCAAAGAGAAATGGAGCGACCCGATAGCAACCGGTCGACCGAGACATTCACGAGGGTACCATGACGATTAACTTGCAAATGCCAGAAATTACAGAATTGAAACCACGGATCACCGTTTTCGGTGTGGGTGGGGCCGGTGGCAACGCCGTAAATAACATGATCCGTGCTGGTCTTGAGGGCGTGGATTTTGTGGTGGCCAACACCGATAGCCAGGCTTTGTCGCTTTCCCACGCTGAACGCGTTGTTCAGATGGGTGTTGCGGTGACCGAAGGCCTTGGCGCTGGATCGCAGCCAGAAGTCGGCCGCGCGGCGGCTGAAGAGGTGATGGACGAAATCAACGACCATCTCAACCACGTTCACATGGCATTTATTACTGCTGGTATGGGCGGTGGCACCGGGACAGGCGCAGCGCCGGTCGTTGCTCGTGCTGCACGCGAATCTGGCATTTTGACTGTTGGTGTTGTTACCAAGCCGTTCCATTTCGAAGGCAAGCGTCGTATGGCGCTGGCAGAGGCTGGTATCGAAGAACTGCAAAAGCACGTGGACACGTTGATCGTGATCCCCAACCAGAACCTTTTCCGCATTGCCAATGAGAAAACGACCTTTGCAGATGCTTTTGGCATGGCAGACCAAGTGCTCTATTCAGGCGTTGCCTGCATTACTGACCTGATGGTCAAAGAAGGTCTCATCAATCTCGACTTTGCTGATGTGCGCTCTGTTATGCGCGAAATGGGTAAGGCGATGATGGGAACTGGCGAAGCCGGTGGCGAAGGCCGTGCGGTTCAAGCGGCAGAAGCCGCGATCGCCAATCCGCTGCTGGACGATGTGTCCATGCGCGGTGCACGTGGTCTCCTCATCTCCATCACCGGTGGCAATGATCTGACGTTGTTTGAAGTCGATGAAGCAGCGTCTCGTATCCGTGAAGAGGTTGACGACGATGCGAACATCATTCTCGGCGCTACATTCGACGAAGCTATGGAAGGCGTTATTCGTGTGTCCGTCGTGGCAACTGGTATCGACTCTATTGCTGATCTTAATGCAGCTCCCGCTGATGTGCGCATGGCAGAACTGACACAACGCCTGCGTGGCAGTGCCGGTGCAGCAATTGCGACATCCAATCAAACGGCTGCCCCATCTCAGCCGCAGTTGGAAGCGCCACAAGCGCAGCCTTCTGATCTTGAAGAGGAATTGCGTATCGCACGTCCTGCGCCACAGGCTGCAGCGCCAGCACAACAACAAGCGCCAGCGGCGGCCCGTCCTCCATCATCTGACCCGAACGTGACATTGTCGCCGCTGCGGGCTCCTGTTGCACCTCAGCAAGCACCAGAGCAAAATTATGCGCCAGCTGTAGAAGAAGCACCACGCACGCAAGGTTTTGTTCCAGCACCTGCTCATGTGCCAGAATCAACAACACCACGCATGCCTAAGGTTGAAGACTTTCCGCAAGTAGCTCAGCGTCAAATGCGTGCCCGTGATGCGGGTCCAGATGAACGCGCCGCTTCTGGCGATCGTCCAATGGGTTTATTGCGCCGCCTTGCAAACGTTGGTCTTGGTCGCAGTGAGGAAGAACAGGGACAACCTGCTCAACCACAACAACCACAAGTGCCGACAGCACAGCGGCCAGCGTCAGCGCCGGTTCAGCAGCAACAGGCACCTGCTCCTCAACCAATGCAACAGCCGATGGCTGCGCAACCTCAGCCAGCAATGCAACAGCCTGCGATGCAGCAACCGGCACCACGCCCTGCCGCACCACAGCCTGTAGCAGGTCAACTCGACCCGCGTGGCCGCGCACCGACGCACAATCATGGCCATAATGTGGGTCAGAATCAGCCAGCGGCGTCTCAGGAAGACGATCAGTTGGAAATTCCAGCCTTCCTGCGTCGCCAGGCAAACTAGCAAACAATCAATTTATGTAACATTTAACCCCGCCGCGTGAACAACGCGGCGGGGTTAATCGTTTGTTTTAACGATTAAAATCAGATTTTATTGCTATTATTACTTATTGTTACAATCGAGTCACAAAACGATAAAAAGCGTGATTTTCGTTTTTAGGCCCAAAACTCTATTGTCTGTGGCGAAAGCAAGGCAAATTGACACGATGTTAGAGTTACAGGCTTTAGGGTACTTCTCCAAAGCACACTCAACACCCGTCAGATAAGTTCCTTGTACGCGGTCTTAAAGAGAGCAGCACTTGTTCGAGACCACGGGGTAGGCAACTGAGTAATGAGTTTTATGCGCACAGGATTTTGTGCGCACGTGAATTGGGGCAGATATGACGGTTTTTAATGCGGTGAGCAAAGCCAAGAATGGCAAGACTTCGGAAACGAAGACAGCTTATAAGACGGCTCATCAAACCACATTAAAAGATAGTATTCAGCTTACTGGTGTTGGTGTTCATTCCGGCAAACCTTCCAATCTAGTTTTACATCCTGCCAAAGCTGGCAGCGGAATAACTTTTCTGCGCAAAGCCGAAGATGGTAAAATTGATCAGCTTATCCCTGCTCACGTGAAAAATGTTGGCGATACGCGCCTTTGTACCGTTCTGGGCGATCCGCAAGGATTGTGTGTTGGCACCGTAGAACATTTGCTTGCAGCACTTCGTGGCATGAACATTGATAATGTTCTTGTCGAAATTGATGCAGCAGAAGTTCCGGTCATGGATGGAAGCTCCCGAATTTTCGTAGATGCTATTCGCCGTGTGGGCGTAAGGCAGCTTAATGCTCCACGTCGTTATATTCGCGTTCTCCGCCCTGTTGAGGCATCTCATGGCATGGCTCATGCAGTGTTACGGCCACATGATGGTACACGCTTTGACGTGGAAATTGAATTTGCGTCGCCAGCCATTGGGCACCAGCGATTTATTACCGAATTAACTCCAGATGCTTTTGACAAAGACATTTCTGATGCGCGGACGTTTGGTTTCCTTGCTGATGCCAAAAAATTGCGAGCAATGGGCTTGGCTCAAGGTTCTTCTTTTGAAAACTCTGTTGTCATTGATAATGACGAGGTTCTTAATGAAGAAGGTCTGCGCCATGAAGACGAGTTTGTTCGTCACAAGCTGTTGGATGCCATTGGCGATTTAGCTTTGGCAGGTGCACCTTTGCTAGGCGAATATAAATCCACCTGCGGCGGTCATCACCTGAATGCAATGATTCTGGAAGCGTTGTTTGCTGATAAGGCAAACTGGTGCTTTGAGGATGCCGTTTTGGAAGATGCTACACAGTCATTTGATATGCCTGTTGGTGCACACGTTGGTCTTGAAGCAGCTAACCGTCCAATTGCCGCGGCAAAAGCCTAACTCTCAAAAGCTCCCAACATTAAGCTTTGCATGCAAATTTGAACACCTTTTCGCCATTCTTGATCGTCAGAAGTAGGTTGCTAGGAATGGCAATACGCGATTTTCGGAAACATACCTGACACTTTATTAAGGTGGTTTCTTGTAAGAAATTCGCGTATAAACCACCCAAGATCACAATAGTCGCGTTTTGAAGACTGTCTGAATATGGCTCGTAAAATTTTGATTCAAGAATTCACCACTATGTCTGCGGTCTCTGGCAAGACGCTTCTGCGTGCTGCATTTGTTGCCGCGCTTGGGTTTGCTGTTGCTGGTTGCGCCTCAAAAGCTGACGATTACTCTGAGCTGGCCTTTGAAGAGCCAGATGCTGCTGATAAAACCTACAATGAGGGGCTTGGCCTTCTCAATGCAGGTAAAATTGGCAAGGCTGCTGACAAATTTTCACAGGTCGATAAGGCCCACCCTTATTCAGACTATGCACGTCGCTCTATGATCATGTCTGCCTACACAAGCTACAAGTCAGGTGACTTTGATTCTGCAGTTACTTCCGGCAAACGTTTTGTTTCGCTTTATCCAAAGAGCCCAGATGCGGCTTATGCGCAATACATTGTTGGGGAAAGCTACTTCAGGCAGATTCCGGATATCACGCGTGATCAGGAAATGGCCGCTCGCGCGCTAGCTGCAATGGACAAAGTCGTTAAAGACTATCCTGAAAGTGAATATGCTGACGATGCGCGTCGTAAGACGCAAGTAGCTCGAGATCAACTAGCAGGTCAGGAAATGATGATCGGTCGTTATTATCTTGAGCGCAAAAACTTTGCGGGTTCTCTAAATCGCTTCAAAACTGTGGTTAAAGATTATCAGACAACACGCCATGTGGAAGAAGCGCTGCTGCGTCTTGTAGAAACATATATGGCGATGGGCGTTGTTAGTGAAGCTCAAACGGCCGCTGCTGTTTTGGGGCATAACTATCCTGACAGTGAATGGTACAAGGATGCTTATGCTATGCTTGATACCGGAGGCTATCAGCCGCAACGAAACAGACGTTCATGGATTTCCGCTGCATTTGACGCTGCTATTCCTGGCTAATACACCGCCATGGGGAGTGGGGAATTGGACTGCTCATGCTGGCGCATTTAACGATCCGCGACATCGTACTCATCGATCACCTGCAAATTAGTTTTGATCCAGGTTTGACTGTGCTCACCGGAGAGACTGGTGCTGGCAAGTCAATTTTGCTCGATTCCCTTTCGCTCGCTCTTGGTGCACGTGGCGATGGTGGCCTAGTCCGTGAGGGACAGGAAAAGGGTTCGATTACTGCCAGCTTCGATCTGGAGCATTCTCATCCAGCATTTGCTGTAATGAAGGCACACGATATTGACAGCGATGGCGATCTGATTTTACGCCGCGTTCAATCGATGGATGGTCGAACGCGTGCATTCATCAACGACCAACCCGTAAGCGCAACTTTGTTACGCGAAATTGGCGAACATCTCATTGAAATTCATGGTCAACACGATAACCGTGCATTGGTAGACCCTGCGAC
>JBGCFS010000102.1:0-3217 GCA_045107035.1 Hyphomicrobiales bacterium | reverse complement strand
AACAGGTCAGCCTTAGCTTTTCTCCAGTCGTGAAAAGAGCAGCACCGGCTGTCGTGAATGTCTACGCCACACGCATGGTGTCTGAACGCCCTCAATCACCATTTGGAAACGATCCATTCTTCCGTCGCTTTTTTGGCGGTGAAGCACCTGGGACGCGTCCTCGTAGACAGCGAGAAACTAGTTCATTGGGTTCGGGCGTAATCGTTGACCCTAGTGGAATTATTGTCACCAATAATCACGTTATCAAGGATGCAAGCACGATCAAGGTTGTGCTAGCCGACAAGCGTGAGTTTGAAGCGGAGATCGTTCTCAAAGACGAGCGTACAGATCTTGCTATTCTGCGTATAAATGTAGAAGGCCGCCGGGTGAGTTTCCCTTATCTTGAGTTCTCAAATAGTGATGAGTTGGAAGTTGGCGATCTGGTCTTGGCAATCGGCAACCCTTTCGGCGTTGGGCAAACTGTTACGAGTGGTATTGTCTCAGCATTGGCTCGAACTCGCGTCGGCGTTACTGACTATCAATTCTTTGTACAAACAGATGCGGCTATCAACCCGGGTAATTCTGGCGGCGCCTTGGTGGATATGCAAGGCCGTCTTGTTGGCGTTAACACCGCGATTTTTTCTCGCTCTGGTGGTTCAAACGGCATTGGTTGTGCCATTCCCTCCAATATGGTGCGTGTCGTCGTTGCCGCATCCGATATGGGTGATATTGTTCAAAGGCCCTGGTTAGGTGCCAGGTTCCAAGTTGTTTCATCTGATATAGCCGACAGTCTGGGGCTCAATCGTCCAAGGGGTGCGCTTGTTACCAAAGTTGAACCCAATGGCCCATTCGATCGTGCGAGAATTCGTGTCGGTGATTTGATTCTGCGTATGGAAGGCCATCGTTTGGATGATCCCGATGAGTTGGGATACCGACTTGCCACTAGAAGCCTGGGGGAAGAAGTTACCTTTTTAGTTCGCCGTGGCAATCGACGCCTAAGAATTAGTCTGCAGCTTGAGCCCCCCCCCGAAACCGTTCCACGTGACGAGCAGATGGTAACAGGGCGTTCGCCTTTATCTGGCGCAATCATTGCGAACCTGTCTCCAGCTTTGGCTCAAGAAATAGGTTCCACAAAGAATGAAGGTGTTGTGGTCTTGTCCGTTGAGCCGGGCTCACCTGCACAGCGTTATCGTTTCCGTGAGGGTGATATCGTTATGGAGTTAAACGGCCGTAAAATGAACAATGCCCGACAAATGGTGAGGCGCATTGGCCGTGGTGGTCGAATTTGGCGTTTCAAACTTGAGCGCGACGGGCGGGTTCTGCGGTTCGCAATAGGAGGATAGTAGGTGTCGTCGCTTTTTGAAGCCGCAGGAATGGGCGCAGAAGCGCCCAGGCCTTTGGCCGACCGGTTGCGACCAAACAAGCTGAACGAAGTTGTAGGGCAAGAACATGTTGTTGGCTTGGATGGCACTTTAACACGCATGCTTCGAAGTGGTAGGGTTGGTTCTCTCGTATTTTGGGGACCTCCGGGAACCGGTAAAACTACGGTTGCCAGATTGTTGGCAAATGAGACTGATCTTCATTTTGAGCAATTGTCAGCAATTTTTTCAGGCGTCGCAGATCTCAAGAAAATATTCGAGACAGCTCGACATCGTCGTACGACAGGGCAGGGTACGCTTCTGTTTGTAGACGAGATTCATCGTTTTAACCGTGCACAACAAGACGCCTTCCTTCCGGTCATGGAAGACGGAACCGTAACGTTGGTCGGCGCTACAACTGAAAATCCTTCTTTTGAACTGAATTCAGCCGTTTTGTCTCGTGCCCAGGTACTGGTGTTCAGGTCACTGGATGACGATGCTATTGGATTGATGTTGGCGCGGTCTGAAGAGTTTTTGGATCAAAAGTTACCTCTAAACGAAGAAGCTCGCGCTTCTCTCATTCGCATGGCTGATGGTGATGGTCGAGCAGCACTCAGCTTGGCAGAGGAAGTTTGGCGAGCAGCTGGTGATGACGAGACGTTCGATGCGGAAACACTTCAGGAAGTACTGCAACGACGTGCGCCAATTTACGATAAGAGCGAAGACGGACACTACAATCTGATTTCAGCATTGCATAAATCTGTTCGGGGCTCCGATCCGCAAGCATCGCTCTATTACCTTTGCCGAATGCTTGATGCTGGTGAAGATCCTCTGTTTTTGGCACGTCGCCTTGTTCGTATGGCGTCTGAAGATATTGGCCTGGCTGACCCGCAAGCACTTACACAGTGTATAGCCGCCAGAGATTCGTTTGAGTTTCTTGGCAGTCCAGAGGGTGAATTGGCATTGGCTCAGGCGGCTGTTTATTTGGCAACGGCGCCAAAATCCAATGCGGTATACAAAGCTTACAAGGCAGCGCGAAATGCGGCCAAGGCAAATGGCTCACTAATGCCGCCCAAACACATTTTGAATGCGCCCACGAAGCTTATGAAGTCAGAGGGGTATGGTGGTGGATATCGTTATGATCATGACCAACCCGATGCATTTTCAGGACAACGCTATCTGCCGGACGCACTAGGTGATACACAGTTTTATGAGCCTGTACCCCGTGGATTTGAGCGGGATCTTCAAAAACGGCTGGACTACTGGGATAAACTGCGGCAGGACCGCAAGCGAAAAGAAGCGAACGAGGACTGAATGAACCAGTTTGACAGGTTTTTGGCCATTGATTGGTCAGGCGCCATGGGCGAGCGGCAACGCGGTATTCAGATTGCATATCTGGATATTGAGTCTGGTACTGGACCAGTTCTCATGCGGCTTCCAGATGCAAAGAATTGGGGTCGGGTTGTTATCAAGAACCTGATTGCGAAGCTTGCGCGGGCTGATAGACGTACATTGGTGGGTCTGGATTTCTGTTTCTCAGTTCCATGGCCGGAAGAGGGCCCGCTGCCTGATGAGAATATTCGCCTGAATTCTGTTGAAGACCTGTGGGATCTTGTCGAAATTACATGTACTGGCGAAGCGCATTACTATGCCGGGCCGGCAATCCGGAATTTGGATTCAGCATTTTCGCCATATATATTGTGTGATCGATACCGCGGTGACAAATTCCGCTTTGATCGGTTTCGCGAAACAGAAAAACAATTGTCTCCAAAGCCTGCCAGCATTTATCATTGCATGGGTGCAAAACAGGTTGGGCCTGGTTCGTTTGCTGGCATGCGCATGTTCCAAGCACTTCGAGATATGAATGATAGCCGTATTGC
>JBGCFS010000101.1:0-44917 GCA_045107035.1 Hyphomicrobiales bacterium | reverse complement strand
ATGTCTGCTGCATGAGCCATTCCGGAAAGAAGGATCGCTGTTCCCGCTGCGATGGTTGTTTTCAATAGTGTGTTCATGTTTTCAATTCCTGTTTTGCGTTGTTAGTGAAAGCCCGTCACGCTGGTCGATCGTTCTTTCTGTAGTGTGCTACGCGCCAGCTAAGAAAAAAGTTTCAAGATGAAAAAAATTTCTGAAAGGAATCATTTTTTTCATAGTTTTCGCTTATCAACATTTTTTAGAAATATCCGTATTTGGCTGCCCAGATTAGCCCTGTAGCCGTGTCCAGTTCATGAGTTTTGCAAATTACACCAATTTTAAGACATCAGATGCTGTTTGGGGCTTGCACCAAAACTTGGGCTTGGGTAAGCCTCACTTTAGAAATGATCTAATGCGCTTTAGGGCGGCAAAGCATGCAATCTTATTGATTGAAAACTTGCCCAGGAGCACATTTGACCTCAGACGCATTTTGCCACAGTTCGCATGAACTGTATTTCTGTAATATGTGTAATGAGACAAGAAACTGAATGGATTTCGATCAATGGACGTTTTGCTAAGCCAGTATCTTCCGATTGTTGTGTTCATCGGTATTGCATTGGTAATCGGCTTGGCATTGCTGATTGCGCCGTTCATTGTTGCCTACAAAGCTCCAGATAGCGAAAAGCTGTCCGCTTACGAGTGCGGGTTTAACGCTTTTGATGATGCGCGCATGAAATTTGATGTGCGGTTTTATCTGGTCGCTATTCTTTTCATTATCTTCGATCTTGAAGTTGCATTCCTTTTCCCATGGGCCATCGCGTTCGGTGACCTTGGTCTCTACGGTTATGTTTCAATGATGATATTCCTCGGAATACTCACAATTGGCTTCATCTACGAATGGAAGAAAGGGGCCTTGGAATGGGACTAGGAAACGCAGGATTGATCGAATGAGCATCAACGAACAGCATTCCACACTTATCGCGCCGGCACCAAAAGGCATCATCGATCCCAATACCGGTGAGCTAATTGGAAGCCGGGACGAATATTTCACCGAAATTAATGCCGAGCTTGCCGACAAAGGCTTCTTGGTAGCCGCGACCGATGATCTGATCACCTGGGCGCGAACTGGCTCTTTGATGTGGATGACGTTTGGGCTTGCATGCTGCGCCGTTGAAATGATGCAAATGTCTATGCCGCGTTATGATGCAGAACGTTTTGGCGTTGCGCCACGGGCATCGCCACGCCAATCGGACGTGATGATTGTAGCTGGAACGCTGACGAACAAAATGGCACCTGCGCTTCGTAAAGTTTACGATCAAATGCCTGAGCCAAGATACGTTATTTCGATGGGATCATGTGCCAATGGTGGTGGGTACTACCACTACTCATATTCAGTGGTACGTGGCTGCGATCGCGTTGTTCCGGTCGATATTTATGTTCCAGGATGCCCACCGACAGCCGAAGCGCTGCTCTATGGCATTTTGCTGCTGCAAAAGAAAATACGCCGAACCGGTACGATCGAACGCTAAACACAATACAAGCCTTGGTATTGTCCAGGGCCTAAAGGCAACAAGAGCTTGAGCATATGAGCTTAGACATCGCTGAAAACGAAGCTGCCCTGCAAGACTTGGCTGAGCACGTTACCGATCATCTCGGTGAGGCTTTGCTTAGTTCCGACATTTCGTTTGGTGAACTGACAATCAATGTTGTGCGTGATGAAATTGGAACTGTGCTTCGGTTCCTTCGGGACAACACATCTACAAAATTTGTAAGTTTTGTGGACTTGTGCGGTGCTGACTATCCCGCGCGTGCTGATCGCTTTGAGGTGGTTTATCACTTGATGAGCCCCCAACATAATACACGTATCCGGGTTAAGCTTCAGACGAATGAAGATGATCCTGTGCCAAGTGTTGTGGATGTGTTCCCGGCAGCAGACTGGTGCGAGCGCGAAGCTTATGATCTTTATGGTATCTTGTTCTCTGGCCATCCCGATCTGCGTCGTCTCCTGACCGACTATGGCTTTGAAGGTCATCCGCTGCGTAAAGATTTCCCGCTGACCGGATTTGTTGAAGTGCGATACGACGATGAGCGCAAGCGCGTTGTTTACGAGCCGGTTGAGCTTCCGCAAGAATTCCGCAGTTTTGATTTCCTCTCGCCATGGGAAGGCACCGAATACGTGCTACCCGGCGATGAAAAAGCGAATTAAGGGGCAGACCGATGGGTGAAGCACAAGTTCGCAATTTTAACATCAACTTTGGTCCTCAGCATCCAGCTGCGCACGGTGTGCTGCGTTTGGTTCTTGAGCTGGATGGCGAGGTTGTAGAGCGCGTTGATCCGCATATTGGTCTTTTGCATCGCGGCACCGAAAAGCTGATTGAGCACAAGACCTATTTGCAGGCAATTCCATATTTCGATCGTTTGGATTATGTGGCGCCAATGAATCAGGAGCATTCGTTTGCTCTTGCTGTTGAGCGGTTGGCTGGCATTGAAGTGCCTAAGCGTGGTCAGTTGATCCGTGTGCTTTATTCCGAAATCGGCCGTATTCTTTCGCATCTGCTAAACGTGACAACGCAGGCCATGGATGTTGGTGCGCTAACACCACCGCTTTGGGGCTTTGAAGAGCGCGAAAAGTTGATGGTGTTTTATGAGCGTGCCTGTGGTGCGCGTCTTCACGCTGCATACTTCCGTCCAGGCGGCGTGCATCAAGACCTTCCAGAAGACTTGATCGATGATATTGCAGATTTCTGCGATCCATTCCTCGCGGTTTGTGACGATATTGATCAATTGCTGACCGACAACCGAATTTTCAAACAGCGTAATGTGGATATTGCGGTGGTTGATTTGAACGATGCTTGGCGCTGGGGTTTCTCTGGTGTCATGGTTCGTGGGTCTGGCGCTGCATGGGATTTACGCAAGTCGCAGCCTTACGAGTGTTACGACGAGTTAGAATTTGACATTCCGATTGGCAAGAATGGCGATTGTTATGATCGTTATCTCATCCGTATGGAAGAAATGCGCCAGTCTGTCAGCCTTATGAAACAATGTATTCAAAAGCTGAAATCTGCGGAAGGTCGCGGACCAGTTTCGTCAACAGACGGAAAAATGGTGCCGCCGAAACGCAATGAAATGAAGCAATCAATGGAAGCGTTGATCCATCACTTCAAACTTTACACTGAAGGCTACAAAGTGCCGGAAGGTGAAGTGTATGCAGCTGTTGAAGCGCCTAAAGGCGAGTTTGGCGTCTATCTGGTGTCAGATGGAACGAACAAGCCATATCGCTGTAAAATTAAAGCACCGGGCTTTGCCCACTTGCAGGCAATGGATGACATTTGCCGCGGTCATATGTTGGCCGATGTGTCAGCCGTTATCGGTTCGTTAGATATCGTATTTGGTGAGGTAGACCGGTAATGTCAGTCCGTCGTCTTCATTCAGAACAGCCAGAGAGCTTTGCGTTTACGTCAGAGAATCAGGCATGGGCTGAAGGTCAAATTGCAAAATTCCCTGAGGGGCGTCAGGCATCAGCGGTTATTCCGCTTTTGTGGCGTGCGCAGGAACAACATGATGGTTGGTTGAGCGAACCTGCAATTCGCAAGGTCGCTGAGGTGTTGGATATGCCGTATATCCGGGTTCTGGAAGTGGCAACGTTCTACACGATGTATCAACTGCAGCCTGTCGGTAAAAAAGCACATATTCAAGTGTGCGGCACAACTCCATGCATGTTGCGTGGTTCAGGTGATATCAAAGCGGTTTGCCAAAAACGCATTGCAGAGCATGCTCATGAGATTTCTGAAGATGGAAATTTCTCATGGGAAGAAGTCGAGTGCCTTGGTGCTTGCGTCAACGCGCCGATGGTTCAAATCTGGAAAGATACCTACGAAGATCTGACGCCAGAGACCTTTGAAGCAATGTTAGATGCGATTGCAGATGGCAAAGAGATAACGCCGGGCCCACAAAATGGCCGTCATTTCTCAGTGCCGCTGTCAGGGCGTACAAGCCTAGCGGAAGACGCACGCGACTTTGGACCAGATGGTGGTGTGCCATTTGCGCATATTGTTGATGGAGCTCCTGTCGCCTGTCCGGTAGATGCTGGTGTTTCGATTAATGGCGGACCTCAGCCAGAGAAGGCGGCATTGAAGGCCAAGCCTAAAGCTGCTGCAAAGCCAAAGGCTGCCAGCAAGACTAAACCTGCCGTAAAGACTGAGTCCAAACCAGCGCCGGCTGCTAAAGCAGCGCCTAAAGCTGAAGCGAAAACCGCCCCAAAAGCGGCTGCTAAGCCTGCACCAAAGCCCGCCGCTAAGTCCACAAAGAAAGCTGCAGCTGCACAAGCCGCGCCATTGGACGACAAAAACAAACCGTCCTTCCTGGCAGCCCCTGAAGGGGGAACTGCTGACGATCTAAAACGGATTAAAGGAATTGGACCGAAGATCGAAGGCATTCTGAATGGTCTCGGCATCTTCCATTTCTACCAGGTTTCCGGTTGGACAACCGAGAACAAGGAATGGGTGGATGGTTATTTGAGCTTTAAAGGCCGGATTGACCGAGAAGAATGGATACCGCAGGCCAAGGTGTTGGCTGCTGGCGGTGATACTGAATTTGCAAAGCGTGTCGCCAAAGGCGATGTGCCGTCAAGCAAAGGGTGAGGTGAGGCATGCTTCAAGATAAAGATCGCATCTTTACCAATATCTACGGTTTCCATGATTGGGGCCTTAAGGGCGCACTTGCCCGTGGCGGCTGGGATGGCACCAAAGGGTTCATCGACAATGGCCGCGACTGGGTCATTGAGCAGGTAAAAGCCTCCGGTCTTCGTGGGCGTGGCGGTGCTGGTTTTCCAACTGGTCTTAAATGGTCATTCATGCCGAAAGAAAGCGATGGTCGTCCATCCTATCTCGTCATCAATGCCGATGAGTCCGAGCCTGGCACCTGTAAAGACCGCGAAATTATGCGGCACGACCCGCATCATTTGATTGAAGGTTGCCTCATTGCCGGTTTCGCAATGAACGCAAACGCTTGCTACATTTACATTCGCGGCGAATATATTCGCGAACGTGAGCGGCTGCAGGCGGCTATCGACCAGGCCTATGAAGCCAATCTCATTGGCAAGAACAACGTGCATGGTTGGGATTACGATATCTATCTGTCCCATGGTGCTGGTGCTTATATTTGCGGCGAAGAAACCGCACTTCTGGAAAGCCTTGAGGGCAAAAAGGGTCAACCACGTTTGAAGCCTCCATTCCCAGCGAATGTTGGTCTTTATGGATGCCCAACAACGGTTAACAACGTTGAATCTGTTGCTGTTGTACCTGAAATTTTGCGCCGCGGCGCCGGCTGGTTCTCAGCTCTTGGCAAGCCAAACAATACTGGAACGAAGCTCTTCTGTATTTCCGGGCACGTGGAGCAACCATGTACTGTTGAAGAGGAAATGGGCGTTCCATTCCGTGAGTTGATTGAAAAGCATTGTGGCGGTGTTCGCGGTGGCTGGGACAATTTGTTGGCGGTCATCCCGGGCGGGTCATCTGTACCGTGTTTGACAGCGGATATGTGTACCGACCTTTCGATGGATTTCGATAGCCTTAAAGAATTGCGTTCCGGTCTTGGAACAGCTGCGGTGATTGTCATGGACAAGTCTACTGACATTATCCGTGCGATTGCTCGTATTTCGTATTTCTACAAACACGAAAGCTGCGGCCAATGTACGCCGTGCCGTGAAGGCACAGGTTGGATGTGGCGCGTATTGGAACGTATGGCACGCGGTGAAGCGCAAAAACGTGAGATCGATATGCTGTTTGAAGTTACCAAACAGGTTGAAGGTCATACCATTTGTGCACTTGGCGATGCGGCGGCATGGCCAGTACAGGGTCTCATTCGTAACTTCCGCCATGTGATTGAAGAGCGAATCGATCAATACTCGGCCAATCCAAATGATACGCCGGTGATGGAGGCTGCGGAGTAGGGCGATGACACAAACGCTTCATCAAATACGAGAGGAACTGGACGTCAGACAATCTGTCGTGGCCAATTCTTCATTCGATGATGTGAATATGTCTAATTCCAGCTTCAACAACGCCAATATGTCTGTATCCAGCGTCACAAACGCTAATCTTGCAGGCGCGAAGTTTAATGATGTGAACCTGTCCGGGGTTCAACTTGAAAATGTGAACATGAGCAATGTGGCGATAAAAGATGCCAATATTGCTGGAATGCTGATTGACGGCGTTGCCGTTAGCGATCTCTTTGCGGCCTATAATGCCGCCAATAAGACTTAGGTGATACGGATGACGAAGATCATCGTAGACGGAACCGAAATTGAAGTGCCTGCAGAGTATACTCTGTTACAGGCAGCGGAAGAAGCTGGCGCTGAAGTGCCACGCTTTTGCTATCATGATCGGTTGTCCGTTGCTGGTAACTGCCGCATGTGCCTTGTTGAAGTAAAGGGCGGGCCACCAAAGCCTGCCGCTTCATGTGCCATGTCTGTGCGTGATTTACGTCCGGGTCCCAATGGCGAACCGCCAGAGATTTTTACCAAAACACCAATGGTCAAAAAGGCCCGTGAAGGTGTTATGGAGTTTTTGCTGATCAATCACCCGCTTGATTGCCCGATTTGCGATCAGGGCGGCGAGTGCGATTTGCAGGATCAGGCCATGGCCTACGGTGTCGACAACTCTCGTTTTGCCGAGAACAAGCGCGCTGTTGAAGACAAATATATCGGGCCATTGGTGAAAACCATCATGACCCGTTGCATTCACTGCACACGTTGCGTGCGCTTCTCCACAGAAGTTGCTGGTGTAACTGACCTTGGTATGACAGGTCGCGGTGAAGATGCCGAAATTACGACTTACCTTGAAAGTGCAATGACATCTGAGCTGCAAGGCAATGTGATTGACCTTTGCCCGGTTGGTGCGCTGACATCCAAGCCCTACGCGTTTAAGGCGCGTCCTTGGGAATTGACCAAGACTGAAGGCGTTGACGTCATGGATGCGGTTGGTTCTGCCATTCGCATCGATACGCGCGGCCGCGAAGTGATGCGCATTATGCCGCGCCTCAATGAAGCGGTGAATGAAGAGTGGATTTCCGATAAAACCCGCTTCATTTGGGATGGTCTTGGTGCCCAGCGTTTGGACACACCATATATTCGTGAAGCAGGCAAATTGCGCCCGGCATCCTGGCAAGAAGCATTCGGCCTGGTTGCAAAGCGTGTGAAAGCCAATTCACCAAAGCATGTTGGCGCAATCGGTGGTGATCTTGCCAGCGTTGAAGATTTGTATGCTCTTAAGGGCCTGATGCAATCTATCGGTTCACCCAATTATGATTGCCGTCAGGACAGCACCGTGCTGCACCCGCGTGATGGCCGTGCAAGTTATCTTTTCAATACGACGATTGAAGGCATCGAAGATGCCGATGCGTTACTGATTATTGGCTCAAATCCACGCCATGAAGCCGCCGTGCTAAATGCACGCATTCGCAAGCGCTGGCGCATGGATGATTTCCCGGTTGCCGTGATTGGCGAGCAGAATGATCTTGCATATGACTATGAGTATCTTGGAGCCGGGCCAGATAGCTTGAGCGAACTTGCCAGCGGTAAGTCTGACTTCCTGAAGGTTATGAAAAACGCTGAACGGCCAATGATCATTGTTGGCCAAGGCGCGCTGACACGCGAAGACAGCGCCGGTATTTTTGGCGCGATCGCGAAGCTGGCTGCTGATACTGGCGTCATTGCCGAAGGCTGGAACGGATTTAACGTTCTTCACACTGCTGCGTCTCGTGTTGGTGGCTTGGATATTGGGTTTGTGCCCGAAGATGGCGGTCTCAACACACGTCAAATGTTGGCATCTGCCAGCAAGGGCGAGCTGTTGACCATGTTCCTCGCAGGGGCAGATGAGATTGATCTGGAAGCACTCGGTTCTTCGTTTGTGGTTTATGTGGGGACACATGGCGACAAAGCTGCACACCGCGCAGATGTGATCTTGCCATCAGCAACTTACACTGAAAAATCAGGAACTTACGTAAACACCGAAGGGCGTGTGCAATACACGCCACGTGCAGCGTTTCCTCCAGGTGATGCGCGCGAAGATTGGTCGATTTATCGTGCGCTCTCTGATGTATTGGGCAGCAAGCTGCCATTTGATTCACTTGAGCAACTTCGCGCTAAATTGTATGGCGAGTTCAAACATATGGCTGCGATCGATGAGATTTCTCTCAATGAGAGCGGTCAGATTGAAAAGTTGACCAAAAAGACAGGCGCCATCAAGTCTGATGCATTCGTTGGACCGGTTTCAGATTTCTATCTGACCAATCCCATTGCACGTGCGTCGAAAGTCATGGCGGAATGTTCACAGTTGGCTAAAGGCCAGCTTGTGGAAGCGGCGGAATAGGGCAAGCAGCTTATGAATTCGTTTTTCGACACATATGTGGTGCCCGGCGCGATAATGGTGGGGCAAAGCCTGCTTTTGCTGGTTTGCCTGCTGCTGGTTATTGCTTATCTGCTTTACGCTGATCGTAAAATTTGGGCGGCGGTGCAATTGCGGCGCGGTCCCAACGTGGTTGGTCCATGGGGGCTTCTTCAGTCTTTTGCGGATCTTTTGAAGTTTGTTCTCAAAGAGCCGGTCATTCCATCGAGCGCTAATAAGGGCGTGTTCCTGCTTGCACCGTTGGTTGCTGTGACATTGGCCCTGACAGCTTGGGCTGTTGTGCCTGTGAGTGCTGGCTGGGTGATTGCAGATATCAATGTCGGCATTCTGTTTGTATTCGCCATTACATCTTTGGAAGTTTATGGCGTGATTATGGGTGGTTGGGCGTCCAACTCGAAATACCCATTCCTTGGCGCTTTGCGCTCTGCCGCTCAGATGATTTCCTATGAAGTCTCTATTGGCTTTGTCATTATTACCGTTCTGTTGTGTGTTGGTTCACTGAACCTGACCGATATTGTTGAAGCGCAGCGCACCGGGCTTGCAGGCATGCTTGGCATGGATTCCTTGCTGATCCTGAATTGGTTCTGGTTGCCGCTTTTCCCAATGTTTGTGATCTTCTTCATCTCTGCATTGGCTGAAACAAACCGTCCACCGTTTGATTTGCCGGAAGCTGAATCTGAGTTGGTTGCTGGCTTCATGGTTGAGTATGGCTCAACCCCATACATGATGTTTATGCTCGGCGAGTATGCTGCCATTACATTGATGTGCGCTATGGGCACCATCTTGTTCATGGGTGGTTGGCTGCCACCATTTGACTTTGCACCATTCACATGGGTTCCAGGCATTGTCTGGTTCATGCTGAAACTTTGCTTCATGTTCTTCATGTTCGCGATGGTCAAAGCCTTTGTGCCTCGTTATCGCTACGACCAACTGATGCGCCTTGGCTGGAAAGTCTTCCTGCCATTGTCATTGGCAGCTGTTGCGATCGTCGCGGGTGTTCTTCAATTCACAGGATGGGCGCCATGATGACATTCACATCCATCATTCAATTGGGAGCAAATTACCATGCAGCTTGATCAAGCCGCTAAATCCCTATTGCTGAAGGAATTCGTATCGGCATTCTTCTTGTCGATGCGCTACATCTTCAAGCCTCGGCCCACAATCAACTATCCGTTTGAGAAGGGCCCTGTGAGCGTCCGTTTTCGCGGTGAGCATGCATTGCGTCGTTATCCAAACGGCGAAGAGCGCTGCATTGCTTGTAAGTTGTGTGAAGCTATTTGTCCTGCGCAAGCGATTACCATTGAAGCCGGCCCACGCCGGAACGATGGAACACGCCGCACGACACGCTACGACATTGACATGGTGAAGTGCATTTACTGCGGTATGTGCCAGGAAGCCTGTCCGGTGGAAGCGATTGTCGAGGGACCGAACTTTGAATTTGCGACGGAAACGCGTGAAGAACTCTACTACGACAAGAACAAACTATTGGAAAACGGTGCACGTTGGGAACGCGAAATCGCTGCAAATATTGCAGCTGATGCAGCTTACCGCTAACAGCGCGCAACACTGAAACGAACCTTGGTGCAGACCGCACCGCTCGGGGCTAAACATGATACTGACGAGCCTTTTCTTTTACCTCTTTGCAGCCATCACAGTGGCGGCTGCGTTTATGGTGATATCATCGCGCAACCCGGTGCATTCCGTGTTGTGGCTGATTTTGGCATTCTTTAATTCTGCAGCCTTGTTTTTGATGCTCGGCGCTGAATTCTTGGCCATGATCCTTATTGTGGTTTATGTGGGCGCGGTTGCCGTGCTCTTTCTTTTTGTTGTGATGATGCTCGATGTTGATTTTGCAGAGTTGCGTCAAGGCTTCCTGCAGTATCTCCCGATTGGCGCAATCATTGGGATTATTCTGCTCATTGAATTGATTATGGTGCTGGCGTCCTACGCAATTGCGCCAGAAGTAACAGCAAATCCAGTCGTGCCAATTCCAGATATTGGCCAGGTGTCAAACACCGAAGCGTTGGGTCTGCTGATCTATACAAAATACGTCTACTTCTTCCAGGCCGCTGGCATGGTGCTTTTGGTTGCCATGATTGGCGCCATTGTACTGACGCTTCGGCACAAGGAAGGCGTTAAACGACAGAATATCGCAGAACAGGTTGCACGTCGGCCTGAGACTTCTATTGAAGTGCGTAAAGTGGAATCAGGAAAAGGGATCTAACGGCATATGCCAATTGATCTCATACGGAAAGTTTAAGGGTCTCCAATGGAAATCGGCCTTGCACATTATCTGACCGTGGCAGCGATGCTGTTCACGCTTGGTGTTTTTGGGATTTTTCTCAATAGGAAGAACGTTATCGTCATCTTGATGTCGGTGGAGTTGATCTTGTTGTCAGTTAATCTCAACTTCGTGGCGTTCTCATCATTCCTTGGGGATATGGTAGGGCAGGTCTTCGCGCTGTTCATTCTTACGGTTGCCGCAGCAGAGGCCGCTATTGGTCTCGCCATTCTGGTGGTTTTCTTCCGTAACCGCGGCTCTATTGCCGTGGAAGACATCAACATGATGAAAGGCTGATTGAACATGTATTCAGCCATCGTATTCCTTCCGCTTATTGGCTTTCTTATTGCTGGCTTGTTTGGCCGTAATCTGGGCGCACGAAATGTGGAGTATATAACATCAGGCTTGGTGGTTATTTCCGCTTTGCTGTCATGGGTCGCGTTCTATCAGGTGGGCTTGGCGCACGGAGAAACCTTCACGGTTCCTGTGATGTCATGGATCCAATCCGGCACATTGTCTGTCGATTGGGCCTTGCGTATTGATACTTTGACTGTTGTCATGCTGGTCGTGGTCAACAGTGTATCAGCCTTGGTGCATATTTATTCCATTGGTTACATGCACGAGGATCCGCATCGCACGCGGTTCTTTGGCTACCTTTCACTGTTCACATTTGCCATGCTGTCGCTGGTAACAGCCGACAATCTTTTGCAAATGTTCTTCGGTTGGGAAGGTGTGGGCCTCGCATCTTACCTTCTAATTGGCTTCTGGTTTCAAAAACCTGCTGCGAACGCAGCAGCTATGAAGGCATTTGTAGTCAACAGGGTTGGCGACTTTGGCTTTCTGCTAGGTATCTTTGGTCTCTTCTGGATGACTGGTACCATCAATCTGGATGCCATCTTTGCAAATGCTGCTTCTTTGGAAGGCCAGACAATAACTTTCGCGGGCATGGAACTTGATGCGCTGACAACGATTTGTATGCTGCTCTTTATGGGCGCTATGGGTAAATCAGCTCAGTTCATGCTGCACACCTGGTTGCCTGATGCGATGGAAGGCCCAACACCTGTGTCAGCGCTTATTCACGCGGCAACCATGGTAACAGCTGGCGTGTTCCTTGTGGCTCGTATGTCGCCTGTGTTCGAATATGCTCCAAACGCTCTGCTGTTTGTTACTTATGTCGGTGCAATCACAGCATTCTTCGCGGCGACTGTCGGCCTGGTTCAAAATGACATCAAGCGCGTCATTGCTTATTCAACATGTTCCCAGCTTGGCTATATGTTTGTGGCACTTGGTGTTGGTGCTTATTCAGCTGGCATGTTCCACCTTTTCACACACGCCTTCTTTTAAGCGTTGTTGTTCCTTGGTGCGGGTTCCGTCATTCATGCCGTTCATCATGAACAAGATATGCGTAAGATGGGTGGGCTGCGTAAGCACATTCCGCTGACTTATGCGATGATGATCATCGGTACGATTGCGCTCACTGGTTTCCCGTTCACCGCTGGTTACTACTCTAAAGATGCAATCATTGAATCTGCTTACGCCTTTGGCGGCCAGGCAGGTGGATTTGCATATATCATGACGGTAGTCGCGGCGATCTTCACCAGCTTCTATTCATGGCGCCTTATATTCCTGACCTTCCACGGTAAAGCCCGTGCGTCAGCGGATGTGATGGCTCACGTACATGAATCTCCAAGGGTTATGACGGTTCCGTTGATCCTGTTGGCAATAGGCGCATTGTTTGCTGGTGTTGCATTCTCGGGGCCATTCATCGGTCACCATTTTGCAGAATTCTGGCGCGACTCTCTTTTCTTCGGCGAGAACAATACAATTATGGAAGATTTCCATAACGTTCCTGGCTGGGTGGTTTGGTCGCCATTTGTAGCCATGGTGCTTGGGTTTGCTGTGTCGTTCTACTTTTACATCCTGTCTCCGGACACGCCAAAACGACTTGCAGAAGAGCAGTCCATGCTGCACCGCTTCTTGCTCAATAAGTGGTACTTCGATGAAATTTATAACGTTATTTTCGTGCGGTCTGCGAAGTGGATTGGACGTTTCCTTTGGAAACAGGGCGATGGTCGCGTGATCGATGGTTTTGGTCCAAACGGAATTGCTGCGCGTGTATCTGACATTACCGACAGAGTCGTTAAACTGCAGAGCGGCTATCTCTACCACTATGCCTTTGCAATGATGATTGGCGTAGCTGGTCTCATTACATGGATGACTTTTAGCGGAGGGGCACACTGATGAGCAGTTGGCCAATTCTTTCGACTGTCACCTTCCTTCCGCTGGTTGGTGCACTGCTTATTTTGCTGGTGCGCGGTGATGATGATATTGCACGCCGCAACATTCGCAATGTCGCGCTGTGGACCACGGTTGTAACGTTCGTTGTCTCTCTCTTTATTTGGGCTGGTTTCGATTCCGAAGTCGCTGCCTTCCAAATGGTAGAAGATGCATCGCTGGAAAACGGTATTTTTAACTACAAGGTGGGTGTGGATGGCATTTCAATGCTGTTTGTCATTCTGACAACCTTGTTGATGCCTTTGTGTATCCTGGCCAGTTGGACGTCAATCAACAAGCGCCTCAAGGAATACATGATCGCGTTCCTTGTGCTTGAAACACTGATGATCGGTGTTTTCTGCGCTTTGGATCTGGTGCTGTTTTACATCTACTTTGAAGCCGGCCTCATACCGATGTTCCTTATTATCGGTGTTTGGGGTGGAGCTCGCAGGGTGTACGCGTCCTTCAAGTTTTTCCTCTACACATTGCTCGGCTCAGTGCTGATGCTGATTGCTATTATGGCGATGTATTGGGAAGCGGGAACAACTGACATTCCAACGTTGTTGGCGTATCAGTTCCCCGAAGGAATGCAGACGTGGCTATGGATTGCGTTCTTTGCAAGCTTTGCTGTGAAGATGCCTATGTGGCCGGTACACACTTGGCTGCCAGACGCTCACGTGGAGGCGCCAACAGCTGGTTCTGTGATCTTGGCGGGCATTCTGCTTAAAATGGGTGGCTACGGCTTCCTGCGGTTCTCGCTGCCGATGTTCCCATTAGCATCTGCGGATTTTGCGCCGCTGATATATTCGCTTTCGATTATCGCGATTATCTACACGTCGCTTGTGGCCTTGATGCAGGAAGACATCAAAAAGCTGATCGCATACTCTTCTGTGGCTCATATGGGCTATGTGACGATGGGTATTTTCACGATGACTGCACAAGGCGTGCAGGGTGGTATTTTCCAAATGCTTTCTCACGGCCTTGTTTCAGGCGCGCTCTTCCTGTGCGTTGGTGTGGTTTACGATCGTATGCATACGCGTGAAATTGCTGCCTATGGTGGTTTGGTCAATCGAATGCCGTTCTTTGCGGTGATTTTCTTGCTATTTACGATGGCCAATGTCGGCTTGCCGGGCACCAGCGGATTCGTTGGTGAGTTTCTAGTGTTGTTAGGCGTGTTCAAGGTGAATTCATGGATCGCTATACTTGGTGCGACCGGCGTGATCCTGTCTGCTGCGTATGCATTGTGGCTTTACCGCCGCGTCGTATTTGGTCAGCTGGATAAGGAAAGCCTGAAATCTATTCTAGATATGAATGGCCGTGAAAAAGTTATTTTGCTGCCATTGTTCGTGCTGACAATTTTCTTCGGTGTTTATCCAATGCCAGTTCTGGATGTGACAGCTGCATCCGTCGATAACCTTATTGCCAACTATCAGGCCGCACTAGCTGCCGCAGGCGAAGCAACCAAAACCGCCGTGGCGCACTAGAGCCGGAAGGCAGGACAAACGAGCATGACACAAGAATTGACCCACATTTCTGATCTCGGGCCGGCAGTGCCAGAAATTCTTTTGGCAGTAAGCGCCATGGTATTGCTGATGTTGGGTGCGTTTGGTGGAAACCGCATGACGCCCGTCATCACTGGTATTTCGGTTGCCGTTTTGGCGGCCGCAGCGGTGCTGCTTATGACTGTTGTGCCGTTGGGTGAGACATTTGATGGCGCTCTGGTTGTGGATCCGTTTGCGCGCTTTATGAAAGTTATCACACTGTTTGGTTCTGCAGTGGCTATTGCCATGTCTGTTGGATATGCGCGGGCAGAGCAGTTTGAGACGTTTGAATACCCAATCCTCATCTTATTGGCGACGCTCGGCATGTTGATGATGATTTCGGCGACCACAATGTTGGCACTTTATATGGGCTTGGAGCTGCAATCGCTTGCGCTTTATGTCATTGCCGCGATTAATCGAGATTCTGCCCGTTCCACTGAAGCAGGCCTCAAATACTTTGTTCTTGGCGCCTTGTCTTCAGGCATGCTGCTCTACGGTATTTCGCTTGTCTATGGCTTTACTGGTCACGTTGATTTTGCGGGAATTGCTGCTGCTGTATCTGAAGGCGAACGTAACGTTGGCTTCATATTCGGTATGGTGTTTGTGTTGGCCGGCTTGGCATTCAAGATTTCTGCCGTGCCGTTTCACATGTGGACACCAGATGTGTATGAGGGTGCACCGACGCCTGTCACAGCATTCTTTGCAGCTGCGCCCAAAATTGCAGCCATGGCGATGTTTATCCGGGTGGTCTATGACGCCTTCCAGCCTGCGACATTCGATTGGCAGCAGGTTATCGTCTTCGTCTCAATAGCATCAATGGTGCTTGGTGCTTTTGCTGCCATTGGTCAGCGCAATATCAAACGATTGATGGCTTATTCGTCCATCGGCCATATGGGCTTCGCATTGGTTGGTTTGGCAGCTGGTACCGAAGATGGTGTGAAAGGCGTCGTTGTTTATCTTGCGATTTATCTGGTTACCACGCTTGGTGCGTTTGCGTGCATTCTTGCAATGCGCCGCCGCGATGGAATGGTCGAAGATATTGATGAACTTGCGGGTCTATCGAAAACCAACCCGTTGATGGCGTTCCTGCTGGCTATGATCATGTTCTCATTGGCCGGTATTCCTCCGCTGGCGGGCTTCTTCGCAAAATACTACGTGTTTGTTGCCGCTGTGAATTCTGGGCTCTACGTGCTCGCTGTCGTTGGCGTGTTGGCAAGTGTGGTCGGTGCCTATTACTATCTGCGTATCATCAAGATCATGTATTTTGATGATTCTGCGGCAGCCTTCGAGCCTATGCCAACCGAGCTGCGGCTTGTCCTTGGTGGTGCCGGGCTATTCGTGATTGGGTTTATTTTATTTGATGGCGTATTGGCAACGGCAGCTGCGACGGCAGCGCAAACATTTTTCTAAGGGCTGAATGGCCTCAAGTTTAACTATAGAACGTGAACACCATTCAAGTGTCGGATCGACTAACGATCTGGCGCTTGATGCGTTTCGGGCAGGGCGGTTAGAAGCCCTGTGGTTTACCGCCGATGAACAAGTCGGCGGCAAAGGCCGTCGTGGTCGAAACTGGGCTTCTCCTGTTGGTAATTTCTATGGCTCGTTGCTTTTGGTGAATCCTGCGTCGCCGGATTGCTTGCCTCAATTGGCATTTGTGATTTCTCTAGCCCTGCATCGTGCGATCTCTCGGGCGCTTCCACCGACTGTGCAAAACGAGTTGACGGTAAAATGGCCGAATGATCTGTTGTTTTCTCGAAAAAAAATCTCCGGAATTCTTTTGGAAGCAACCCAGCACGATGGACGCACAGGCGTTGTTATTGGATGCGGCGTAAATTGCTCGTCCAGTCCCACAGATGCGCCATATCCTGTTGCTAACTTTGCAGCAGAAGGGCATCCCATTTCAGCTAACGCCTTGTTTGGATTGCTGAACGAGGAATTGTCTTCTTGTTTGGTAGAGTGGCAGCGAGGCGAAAACTTTTTAGCCATCCGCGATGCTTGGTTGGCAAGGGCCAGCGGAGTTGGTGAAAACATCGTGGTTCGGCTAAGTAATGAAGAGTTACGTGGTAAATTCGTTGGATTAGACGAAGATGGCCGTCTCTTGCTTTCACGCCCCGGACACGGCACAAGCGTGATTTCCGCGGGCGATGTATTTATGTTGCCGCGGTAAGGCTGCGCGCCAAGAAGGAAATTGAATGAGTAATCAGGACCAGTTTGTATTTTTGCCATTGGGTGGCGTTGGCGAAATTGGCATGAATTTGGGCATGTATGGATTTGGCCCGGCGAAAAAGAGATCCTGGATAGTTGTGGACTTTGGCTTGGGTTTTGCGCGTGAGAGCCAACCAGGTGTCGATCTTATTTTCCCAGATATCAGCTTTCTGGAAGCGGAAAAAGACAACGTCCTTGGTATCGTTCTTACCCATGCCCATGAAGATCACTATGGTGGTTTGGTTGACTTGTGGCACCGTGTTGGCGTGCCAGTTTATGCCACGCCATTTACAGCAGCCATGTTGGAAGCAAAGCTTGCAAGCGCGCCATGGGCGGGCAAAATACCAATCAAGACAATTTCTCAAACCGAACGTTGGCAATTGGGCCCGTTTGATTTGGAGATGGTCGCCGTTTCACACTCCATTCCTGAACCGAATGCACTGGCAATTCGCACGTCTGTTGGTACCGCGCTACATACAGGAGATTGGAAAATTGATCCGACACCTGTTGTCGGTGATTCGATGGATGTCAATCGGTTGCAGGAAATTGGAGAAGAGGGCGTTCTGGCTCTCATTTGCGATTCCACAAATGCCGTCCGCGAAGGGGTCAGCCCAAGCGAAGCCGATGTGGCCGCAGGGCTTTACGAGTTTATTAAAGACGCGCCCAACCGAGTTGCTGTCACAACTTTTGCCTCAAACGTAGCTCGCATGCGAACCATCACAGAATCAGCCCAAAAAGCGGGTCGTGATGTCATCCTTGTTGGCCGCGCCATGCAGCGAGTTGCAACGATTGCTAGAGATCTCGGATATTTTGAAGGCTTGAAGGCCTTTGTCAGCGAAGATGACTTTGGTTATCTGCCACGCGACAAAGTGGTTGTGCTTTGCACGGGCAGCCAGGGTGAAGACCGGGCAGCATTGGCACGTATTTCCAATGGCAGCCACCGGAGCATAAAACTTGTTACTGGCGACCGTGTGATTTTCTCCTCACGCACAATTCCGGGTAATGAGGTCTCTGTGAATACCGTTATCAACAGCTTGTGTGACCAGGGCCTGGAAGTGATCACCGATCGTGATGGATTGGTGCATGTTTCTGGCCATCCACGCCGGGGCGAATTGGTTCAAATGTACGATTGGATTAAGCCACAGGTGGCTATTCCTGCACATGGTGAACCTTTGCATTTGACTGCTCACGCCGAGCTTGCAAAGCAGCAAGGCGTTTCAAACGTTGTGGAAGTGCGCAACGGTGCGATGGCGTTGCTTGGGCCAGGTAAAGCTAAAGTTTTGGAACACATTCCAGCTGGACGTCTTTACAAGGATGGAAAGCTGGTAACTGAACCAGATGCTGGTGGTGTTGGTGAACGCCGTAAACTTTCCTTTGCCGGCATGGTTTCTGTGTCTTTGGTTGTTTCGCGCCAAGGGGAAGTTATTGATGAACCCGCTGCAGATTTGTTTGGTCTTCCGGATTTCGATGACAGAGGCAATGACTTTGAAGACATAGTGTTGGACGCTATCGATGGCGTTTTGGACAGTATGCCTGCGAAGCGCCGCAAGGACCCAAGACAGCTGGAAGAATCAATTCGTAGGGCAATTCGCGGCGAAGTGCAGAACATCTGGGGCAAGAAACCCGTGTGCCTAGTTCGCGTTCACGTGGCGTGAGAAAACTAAGGTGTTGAAAGTATGTTAGGTCGATTAAACCATGTGGCGATTGCCGTTCCGGACCTTGCCTCGGCAGTAGACGTTTATGCCAATACACTTGGTGCCACCGTTTCCGACCCAATGCCTCTTATTGAACACGGGGTGACTGTCGTATTCATTGAGTTGCCAAACACCAAGATTGAATTGTTGGAGCCTTTGGGCGAAGAATCACCCATAGCGAAGTTTCTTGAAAACAGCCCGTCAGGCGGAATTCATCATATTTGCTACGAGGTGGTTGATATTCTGCAGGCCCGCGACAAGTTACTGGCAGATGGTGCTCGTGTCCTTGGCAATGGAGAGCCTAAGATCGGTGCGCATGGCAAACCTGTTTTGTTCCTTCATCCAAAGGATTTTCAGGGAAGTCTAGTTGAGTTGGAGCAAGTTTAGTCAATGTCTATCGCAAGCGGACTGGCAATCTATTTCATCATTTGGTGGGTCGTGCTCTTTACGATTTTGCCATTTGGCGTGCGTTCTCAGCATGAGGGTGATGGTATGGCGCTCGGCACAGATCGTGGCGCGCCAATCCGTGCCAGACTGCCCAGAAAAGCACTCACAACAACAGTAGTGTCCTTGGTCGTATTTGCTGCGTTTTATTATCTCAAATTTGAAGTCGGGTTCGGGTTGGATGATATCCCGTTCTTGCCAACTTACTGATTTTAAAGGCTTGCAGGCAGGTGAGGATTAGATTTTCATTCGATTGAATCCGCAAGCCACTAAATACAGATTGGCCGAATACCGCTCTCAAAGTATAAAATGAACAATAGTCCAAACAAAAAAAGAGCGGAGGTAAACCTCCGCTCTTTTCATTTCCGCGTTCCTGCTTCCATATTCATGTCTAGTAACTGTTGCTACTTGCACAAATCTGCGCTGGTTTAACCGCGCAATGGAAACACTCCCTCCCAAGACTAAGACCGCGAAGGAAGCCGACAATGCCAACTTCCGAGAAGAACCTAACGCCCAAATTTCTATTTGTCACCATTTTGTGAGCTCGATTAGGAATTTTTTTGTTTGAAGCCCAATTGAAGCCTTATATCAGGTGCAATTCGAGACCATCAGGTTGATATGAAACAAAAAACTTGTGTTTTGGCTTGGCATGCGGTTTCTCTCAAGCAAAGTTACCGAGTGTTTTGAACGGATTCTTAATGCGCCTTTCACGTTATTTTCTGCCAATTCTCAAAGAAACTCCCAAAGAAGCCGAGATTGCTTCGCATCGATTGATGTTGCGCGCCGGAATGGTGCGGCAGCAGTCTGCTGGCATTTATTCTTGGTTACCGTTTGGTCAGGCCGTTTTGAAGAACGTCGAACAGATAGTTCGCGAAGAACAGAACAGGGCCGGGGCCGTTGAATTGTTGATGCCAACCATTCAACCTTCTGATCTTTGGCGGGAAAGCGGCCGATATGATGATTACGGCAAAGAAATGCTGCGGATTACCGATCGACATGATCGTGACTTCTTGTATGGGCCTACCAACGAAGAAATGGTCACCGATATATTTCGCGGATCAGTAAAGTCCTACAAGGATCTGCCGCTCAATCTCTATCATATTCAATGGAAATTCCGCGACGAAGTGCGCCCAAGGTTTGGCGTTATGCGTGGCCGGGAATTCTTGATGAAGGATGCCTATTCGTTTGATCTAACAAAGGAAGACGCGAGAAAGTCCTACAACAAGATGTTTGTCTCCTATTTACGCACGTATGATCGGCTTGGCCTTAAAGCTATTCCAATGAAGGCTGACGCTGGGCCAATTGGCGGCGATATGACTCATGAATTTATCGTGCTCGCTGATACAGGCGAAAGCGAAGTTTTCTGCCATAAAAACTTCCTGGATTTGCCTATTCCTGCAGAGGATATCGATTTTGATAGCGATTTGACGCCTTGGGTCGACAAATACACTGCGAACTATGCCGCAACAGAAGAGATGCATGACGAAGCCGCTTTTTCTGCAATTCCGGAATCGGACAGAGTGTCCGCGCGCGGAATTGAAGTTGGCCATATTTTCTATTTCGGTACGAAGTACTCTGAACCTTTGAATGCAAAGGTAGCTTCACCAAACGGGCCAGATTCACCCGTTCACATGGGCTCATATGGCATTGGTGTTTCCAGGCTGGTTGGCGCGATAATTGAGGCTAGTCACGATGATGCAGGTATCATTTGGCCGGCATCTGTTGCGCCATTCAAAGTTGGTATTTTAAACTTGAAAGCTGGCCATTCGGGCACTGATGCGGTGAGCGAGCAGCTTTACACCAATCTCAATAATGCGGGTATTACAGCCCTTTATGATGACACTGATGCCAGAGCCGGTGGTAAATTTGCGCTGATGGATTTGATTGGCCTGCCTTGGCAGATTGTTGCTGGACCGAAGGGCGTTGAGAACGGCGAAGTTGAAGTTAAAAACCGGAAAACTGGAGAGCGCGAATCGCTTACAGTGGACGCTGCTTTCAACAAGCTCCATGCTGAACTGACTTAACAGAAGAGCGTTACATTCTTTATGTCGGATTTGTTACCTAAACTCGTTGATGCCCCGTCCGGTACCAAGCCGTTTTCTCGTTTTGAATGGATGTTGGCTGGCCGGTATTTGCGTGCACGGCGCAAAGAGGCATCGATCTCAGCAATTGCTGGATTTTCCTTCACCGGCATTATGCTTGGTGTTGCCGCATTGATCATCGTAATGGCGGTAATGAACGGTTTTCGAACTGAATTGATGGGAAAAATCCTTGGCATCAATGGTCACATCATTGTCGAGCCCATTGATGGGCCATTGAATGATTTCGATGAGGTTTCAAAACGGATTGCGAATCTGGATCAGGTGAAAGCCGCCATTCCAATTGTTGAAGGGCAGGTGCTTGCATCGGGCAAAGAGCTGAGCCGTGGTGCCTTGGTTCGTGGCTTGCGAGAGCAGGACTTTGCTGGGCTGCCAGCAGTCAGCGATAATATTTTGCAAGGCACGCTAGAAGGGTTTGACGAAACTGGCGGTGTAATTGTTGGTTCCCGTCTGGCTGCTAATTTGGGGCTGAGGTTAGGGGATAGGATTACCCTTGTTTCGCCCAGAGGAGCTGTAACGCCAATGGGTGTTGCGCCGCGGGTTAAAGCCTACCCGATAACAGCGATTTTCCAGCTTGGTATGTCTGAATACGATTCCACTTTCGTATTTATGCAGCAACGAGAAGCACAGCTTTATTTCAACAAAGACGACACAGTTTCCTTCATTGAAGTCTATCTGAATGACCCTGATAGTGTAGGCGAGCAACGTGAATTGGTTGCTAGTGCTGCGGAACGACAGACCTTCATAACGGATTGGCGTCAGCGTAACGCGACATTCTTCTCAGCTCTGGAAGTTGAAAGAAATGTGATGTTCATCATCCTGACGCTCATCATTTTAGTGGCCGCGCTTAATATTATATCCGGTCTCATTATGCTTGTGAAAGACAAGGGTAGAGACATCGCCGTTTTGCGGACAATGGGCGCAACCAGAGGCGCCGTCATGAGAGTGTTTTTCATAACAGGAGCCAGTATCGGGGTTGCCGGTACATTTGCGGGATTTGCTGTTGGTACACTGATTTGTTTGAACATTGAGAGCATTCGTCAATTTTTATCGAGCTTGACGCAAACAGAGCTGTTTTCTCCAGAGCTGTATTTCCTGAGCCGACTGCCGGCCGATATGGATGTTTCAGAAGTTGCGACCGTGGTGGGAATGGCGCTCGTTTTATCTTTTTTCGCCACTTTGTATCCGGCATGGCGCGCCGCAAAACTCGATCCAGTAGATGCGTTGCGCTATGAGTAATTCAGTCGAAAACAACCACTATGCGATGCAGCTAAAGAGTATCGAAAAGACATACGGGCAGGGCGATTCTGTTTTGACCGTTTTGAAAGATACCGATCTCACGCTTTCGTCTGGCGAAATGGTTGCCCTGGTTGCCCCATCGGGAACTGGGAAATCTACGTTCCTTCACATTGCTGGCCTATTGGAAAGGCCTACGTCGGGTGAAGTATTTGTTGGCGGCGCTGCTTGCCATTCATTGGACGATGCAGCGCTGACAAAATTGCGCAGGACTGAAATTGGTATTGTGTATCAATTCCACCATCTGTTGCCTGAGTTTACAGCAATTGAGAATATCTCCATGCCACAGATGATCCGAGGTTTGGACAAGGAGCTTGCGAACCAACGCTCTAAGTTGCTGTTGGAATATTTGCATATCGACCATCGCGCCAATCATCGTCCAGCCGAGTTATCTGGTGGCGAGCAACAACGCGTCGCCATAGCAAGGGCTGTTGCTAACACCCCAAAGGTTTTGTTGGCCGATGAGCCAACTGGAAACCTTGACCCCAAAACCTCTGACTATGTGTTTGATGCATTATCTCAGTTGGTTAAGGCGTCTGGCTTGTCAGCTTTGATTGTTACTCACAACGCGGAATTGGCATCTCGGATGGATCGAATTATTACCATTCGCGACCAGAGCTTACATCCTCTATAACGATTTGTTAACTGTATTTATTCCTGTTTTGTTCTTTTCCTTGATATGTGAACAAAAATAGAACATCGTGAAATCCAATCAAGTTGGAGAAAACAATGTTTCTATTTGTTCGTGAGTTTTTTGCTTTCTTTTCTTTCGCGTGTTTTACGGTTTTGATTACATTTCTAAGCGACTGGGCAACGCTCTCAAGCTTTTGAGAGTGTTGCCATCGGCCGCGTATAGACCTTGTGCTGAAGATAGATTTCCAAAGGAAATGATTTTCCTTTGACTGGACCATTCGATCAAAATGGTTCCAGTATACGGCTCAGAAAATGGTGTGAGTCGAACTATGCAAAATTTGGATTTCGTGCACTTGCGGGTGCATTCTGCATACTCGTTGCTTGAAGGGGCTATTCAAGTTGGCCAACTTCTGGAACTCACGAAGTCTAATAATATGCCTGCATTGGGTATTGCAGACACAGGCAATCTTTTTGGTGCGCTGGAGTTTTCCGACAAAGCGCAAAGTAAAGGCATCCAGCCGATTGTGGGATGCGCATTTACCATCGACTTTAAAGACGTTGCAATTGATCCGCGCGCGCGTGATGGACGGGGAAGTGCTGGGTCAAACTACGGCAGCCTTGTTCTCATTGCCAAGAATGAACTGGGTTTCTTGAACCTTTCAAAGCTTGTCAGTCGCAGTTTTCTTGATGCAGGCGATGCAATGCGAGCCCACATGGACCTTGATGCGCTTGGAGCATTGCATGAAGGCCTGATCTGCCTCTCTGGCGGGCTTGAAGGTGCAATTGATCCTCTCATATCTGGAAAAAATGAGCCGTTAGCCAAAGAACGGCTGGATACATTGTTGAAAATATTTGGCGATGATTTTTATATTGAAGTCCAACGTCATGGTCATTCCAATGAAAGAGCTTCCGAGCCTTATCTTGTTGGTTATGCCTATGAGCACGATGTGGCATTGGTTGCGACCAATGAAGTATTCTTTCCGGAACATTCAGACTTTGAAGCACATGACGCGCTGATTGCGATCTCAGAGGGCAGGGTTGTCGCTGAAGACGATCGAAGGAAGCTTACATCTCAGCATTACTTCAAAAGCAGCGATGAAATGGTCGAGCTGTTTTCCGATCTACCTGAAGCAATAGCAAACACAGTAGAAATTGCGCGACGCTGTCATTATCGACCGTTAAAACATGCACCAATCTTACCTAGTTTTACCGGTGAACTTTCTGATACGGAAACGGAAGACAGTGCAGCTGTGATCAAACGCGAAGCTGAAGAGCTGCGTAATCAAGCAACAGCCGGACTAGAGAGCCGGTTAGCACTGCTTGGTTTGGCGCCTGATGTTGATCGCGAGGCATACAACAAACGCTTGGAATATGAGCTGGAAGTGATTGTTGGGATGCAATTTCCCGGCTATTTCCTGATCGTTGCCGACTTTATCAAATGGGCAAAAGAAAATGATGTCCCGGTGGGACCCGGTCGTGGGTCTGGTGCTGGCTCTCTCGTGGCCTGGGCGCTGACTATTACGGATATCGATCCTCTTAGATTTTCATTGCTGTTCGAACGTTTTCTCAATCCTGAGCGCGTTTCCATGCCCGATTTCGATATCGATTTTTGCCAGGAGAAACGGGATCAAGTTATCCGATATGTGCAAAAACGATACGGAGATGCTCAAGTTGCGCAGATCATAACTTTTGGAAGCCTGCAAGCCAGAGCGGTGCTGCGAGATGTTGGCCGTGTTTTGCAGATGCCATACGGTCAGGTAGATCGGCTTTGTAAAATGGTGCCTTCTACGCCCGCAAACCCAATGACTTTGAAAGAAGCCATTGCTACTGAATCATCTCTTCGCGAGGCTGCTGAAGAAGAGGACGTGGTTGCAAAGCTGTTTTCCATTGCCACCCGGCTTGAAGGCCTTTACCGGCACGCGTCTACCCACGCTGCAGGCATTGTGATTGGTGACCGTCCATTGGAGCAACTCGTTCCATTGTACCGCGATCCGCGCTCGGATATGCCCGTTACGCAGTACAATATGAAATGGGTTGAACAAGCCGGATTGGTGAAATTCGATTTTCTTGGCCTGAAAACACTGACAATTCTGGAGCGTGCGGTTGCGCTGATTGCCCGTCGCGGTATCGAGTTGGACTTGAGTACAGTGCCATTGGAAGATGAGCCGACCTACGAAATGCTGGCCCGCGGTGAAACTGCAGGTGTCTTCCAATTGGAGAGTCAGGGTATGCGCCGCGCGTTAGCGGGAATGAAACCCGATAGGTTTGAAGATATCATCGCTTTGGTGGCTTTGTACCGTCCGGGCCCGATGGACAACATTCCCACATATAACAGGCGCAAGCACAACCTTGAAGAGCCTGACTATATGCATCCGCTTTTGGAGGACATTCTGAAAGAAACGCATGGCGTTATCATCTATCAGGAACAGGTGATGCAAATTGCGCAAAAACTGTCTGGATACTCTCTCGGTGAAGCGGATTTGTTGCGCCGTGCGATGGGTAAAAAGATTAAATCTGAGATGGACGTCCAGCGTGTGCGCTTCGTTGACGGTGCCGTTGAGAACAACGTTAAAAAGGCGCAAGCCAATACTATTTTCGATTTGGTTGCTCGATTTGCGGATTATGGCTTCAATAAATCACATGCGGCCGCCTATGCACTTGTCGCCTATCACACAGCTTATTTGAAAGCGAATTACCCAGTAGAGTTTTTGGCTGCCACCATGACGCTGGATATGGGAAATACCGACAAGCTATCAGATTTCAGGCAGGAGGCTTCCAGAATGGAGGTGCCTGTATTACCGCCTTGCGTGACCAAGTCTGACTATGAATTTGAAGTCGAAAACGGTCAGATTATTTACGCGCTTGGTGCTCTCAAGGGCGTTGGCAGGCACGTCATTGATGAGATTACCGCCGCCCGCAATGATCTGCCGTTTGACGACCTGTCTGATTTTGCAGAACGGGTTGATGCCAAGGTGCTGAACAAGCGCACATTGGATGCGCTGGTCTGTGCTGGTGCGTTTGATGCATTTGTTGATAACCGGGCAATGGTGTTTGCAGGTCTTGATCGCGTTATGGCACATTCTCAACGTATTAGCGCCAATGCCCAAACAGGGCAGGATGAATTGTTCGGTGGAGCAGGTGCTCAGAAGGAGAAGATCATTCTGCCTGATGTGCAACCATGGAAGACCGCTGATCGCCTTATTCGCGAACACAAAGCGATTGGAATTTATCTCACGGCTCACCCGTTGGATGAATATGAATCTGTGCTGCAAAAAATGAAAATCCCGTCTTGGGAAGAGTTTCAGGCACAAGCGCAAAAGGGTAAAGGAGCAGGTAGGCTCGCTGCTACAATTATTGCTAAGCAGGAACGCAAAACAAGAAACGGCAATCGGATGGGTATCCTAACCCTGTCAGACCCGACCGGCCAGTATGAAGCAACGTTGTATTCCGAAAAGCTCTCCGATTACCGTGATCTGTTGGAAATTGGGCATTCCTTCATTTTCACGGTTGGCGCCGATGTTGATGAGGATACGGAGGAAGTTCGTATTCGCATTCAGTCGCTGGCAAGGCTTGAGGAGAAAGCGGTAAACAGCTTTGAGAAGATGGCAATTTTTACGCATGATCAAGGCCCTTTGAAATCGATCTCAAATCAGCTAAGTGTCTCAATGTCTGGCAATCCGTCGGGTCAAAGGCGTAGTTCAGGAGCTGTGACCGTTATTCTTATGCTGGAAAACGGGCAGCGAGATGTTGTTGTTAAATTGCCCGGAGACTATCCACTTTCTGCGGATCTTGCTGGCTCGATGAAGTCTATCGATGGCGTCGTGGATGTAACCCTACAATAAGCTGTGAGCCCAGATTTTTAGCCATTTTTCGTAGAAATGAGCGGTCATTGTTAGAAACAACGCTCTAACGTTGGGTTTCTTGCGAAAATCCGGTTGATTTCGTGATGTCTTGGCGTTAAGGAACGCCTCATCACACACGGAAAGCTAGATCAGCTTTGACTGATCAATCCGGTCGCTGATTGTTGGCCATGTATTTGGCTATGCAAAAAGTGGACTGCTTTTCGGAGGACAAACCGGTAAAAGGAGAAACAGAGTCATGGCTCTGCCCGATTTTTCTATGCGTCAGCTCTTGGAAGCAGGCGTTCACTTTGGTCACCAAACCCACCGCTGGGACCCAAAGATGGACAAGTTCATCTTTGGCGCACGTAACAATGTGCACATCCTGGATTTGGCACAGACGGTTCCAATGCTTCACCAAGCACTGCAAGCTGTTAGCGATACAGTCGCAAAAGGCGGCCGTGTTCTTATCGTTGGAACCAAACGTCAAGCGGCTGACTATGTTGCAGATTCGGCACGTCGTTCCGCTCAGTATTATGTAAATGCGCGCTGGCTTGGTGGCATGCTCACCAACTGGCAGACAATTTCCAATTCAATCAAACGCCTTCGCAGTGTTGATGAGACCCTTTCTGAAGGCGCACAAGGCCTTACGAAGAAAGAGCGTCTTTCTTTGACACGCGAGCGCGATAAACTCGAGCGTGCTTTGGGCGGCATCAAAGACATGGGCGGCATTCCAAGCCTTTTGTTTGTTATTGATACCAACAAAGAATCTATTGCACTTCAGGAAGCTCGTCGCTTGAACATTCCTATTGCTGCAATCGTGGACAGCAACTCAAACCCAGATGGCATCGACTATCCTGTTCCTGGTAATGATGATGCTGCTCGTGCAATTGGCTTGTATTGCGATCTGATCGCACGCGCTGCCATTGATGGTCTTTCACGTGGTCAAACAGATCTTGGTATTGATCTGGGTGCTGCAGAAGAAGTTCCTGTCGAATTGGCACTGGTTGAAGAAGCTGCTCCTGTTGAGGCCGCTCCTGTTGAAGCTGCACCAGTTGAAGCCGCACCTGTCGAAGTTGCTGCTGAAGCTACTGGCGAAGCAGTTGCTTTGTTTGCAGCACCAGAGGGTGACGCTGATGATCTGAAACTTATTTCAGGTGTTGGTCCAGTTCTGGAAACCAAATTGCACGCGCTGGGAATTAAGAAGTTTTCTCAGGTTGCAAACTTTACGGCTGAAGACATTTCGCGCGTTGACGATGCGTTGTCATTCAAAGGTCGCATCGATCGGGACAACTGGGTAGCGCAAGCGACTACGCTCGCTGCTGGCTAATAACCGACCCGATAGAAAAGCACGCGCGATTGATTCTACTTTGTTGTTGTTTCAATTGCGCAATTCTTTTTTGAAAAAAAACTAGATCGAACTCGACCGTCGACACCGTCGACGGTTTTCGATTAACACAAAAGGCACATGAAATGGCTATCACTGCTGCTATGGTAAAAGAGCTGCGTCAATCTACTGGCGCTGGCATGATGGATTGCAAAAACGCACTTCAGGAAAACGACGGAAACATCGATGCAGCTATCGATTGGCTTCGTAAAAAAGGTCTTTCCAAAGCCGCTAAGAAGTCTTCCAGAGTTGCTGCCGAAGGCCTGGTTGCTGTTGCAACTGCTGGCTCAGAAGCTGCGATCATCGAGATGAACTCTGAAACAGATTTCGTTGCGCGCAACGACAAATTCCAGGATCTGGTTAGAGATGTTGCGGGTATCGCGCTGAAATCTGACGGTAATCTTGCAAGTATTTTGGCTGCTCAGTCCGATGTCAGCGGAAAGCCTGTTGAAGCGACGATCACCGACGCTGTTGCAACTATCGGCGAAAACATGAACCTTCGCCGGACTTCAAAACTCAATGTTTCTGAAGGCGTTGTTGCAAGCTACGTGCACAATTCTGTTGCGCCAAACCTAGGTAAAATTGGTGTTCTGGTTGGTATGCAGTCTTCAGGTGATGCTGAAAAACTTGCCGCGCTTGGCAAACAGATTGCTATGCATATTGCAGCGTCCAATCCATTGGCGTTGGGCCCAGATGAGTTGGATCCAACAGTAGTTGAACGCGAGCGGAATGTTCTTATCGATCAGGCGAAAGCCTCTGGTAAGCCAGATGCTGTTGTTGAGAAAATGGTCGAAGGTCGTATCAGAAAGTTTTATGAGGAAGTGACCCTTCTGAAACAGACTTTTGTCATTGACCCGGACGTGACTGTAGAGGGCGCTTTGGAGCGTCTGTCTAAAGAAATCGGTAAAGATGTGAAGATTTCTCAGTTCATTTTCTTCAAACTGGGTGACGGCGTTGAAAAAGAAGAGACAGACTTTGCTGCCGAAGTTGCTGCTGCCGTTAAAGGCTAATCTGTCGTTCAAAAGCTAATAAAGCTGCAAGGGCGCCCGTGACAAGCGGGCGCCCTTCGTGTATCCGGGCTCAGGAATTTGTTTTTAATGATCTTGCGAGTTGAATATGTCGCTTCCTTACCGTCGAATCCTTCTTAAACTATCCGGTGAAGCGTTGATGGGAGATTTGCAATTCGGCATCGACAACGCAGTTGTCAAACGTATTGCGCAAGAGATTTCTGAAGTTGTTGATCTGGGAATTGAAATCGGTGTTGTTGTAGGCGGCGGTAATATCTTTCGCGGTGTTTCTCTCGCGGCAAAAGGTGCGGATCGTGTAACCGGCGATCAGATGGGCATGCTGGCTACAGTCATGAATGCTCTTGCATTGGAAGGCGCCATTAACAATACAGGCTGCAATGCCCGAGTAATGTCTGCTGTAGGCATGCCAACGATTTGTGAAACCTTTACACACAGAAAAGCCCTTAAGCAGCTCGAAAAACATAGGGTCTTGATTTTCGCAGGTGGCACAGGCAACCCATTTTTCACAACCGATAGTGGTGCAGCATTGCGTGCAGTAGAAATGCAGTGTGATGCGATCCTGAAGGCGACGCAGGTTGACGGAATTTATAGTGCCGACCCAAAAAAAGATCCAAACGCTGTGCGTTTTGATAAGATAAGCTACGAAGAGATATTGTCTCGTGGATTGCAGGTAATGGATACCGCAGCCGTATCGCTGGCAAGAGACAACAATGTTCCTGTCGTCGTATTTTCAATTCACAACCCGGGCGAGCTGGTTAAGGTTGCCTGTGGGCAAGGGCTGGCTACAATCGTTTCCACGGACTGAACGACTCTTTTGGCGTCTAACAAATAATCTGACTGGAGTTTTACAATGGCAGACAGCGACCTCATAGATTTCGATGGCATTGAAAGTCGAATGAGCAAATCAATCTCCGCGCTATCTTCCGATTTGGGAGGTTTGCGGACCGGGCGAGCATCTGCAAGTCTGCTTGATCCGATTTATGTGGACGCCTATGGCTCGCGCATGCCTCTAAATCAGGTTGCCACGGTGTCTGTGCCTGAATCGCGCATGATTAGTGTCCTGGTCTGGGATGGCGGAATGTCTAATGCCGTTGAAAAGGCAATCCGTGAATCGGAATTGGGCTTAAACCCTGTCGTGGAAGGCAATTTGTTCCGAATTCCTATTCCTGAACTGAATGAAGAACGACGCCAGGAAATGGTGAAGGTTGCTCATAAATATGCCGAACGCACACGCGTAGCTATCCGGCATATTCGGCGGGATATAATGGATCAGTTGAAAAAAGCTGAAAAAGATGGCGATATCGGTCAAGATGAATCAAGAAGTATGTCTGATCAGGTGCAAAAAATGACCGATGACGCGATCAAAAGTGTTGAAGAGACTTTAAGCGCAAAAGAAGCCGAGATCATGCTGGTTTAGAACGCCCTTTCTCGGTTGCATGTTCGAAGGAACTACTATGCGCGATGCGTCTGACACTTCCAATGCTCACGAATTTGACGCACTTGGCGGAAAATTGCCTGATCATGTTGCCATTATCATGGATGGCAATGGTCGGTGGGCGGAGCAGCGCGGTTTGCCTCGGGTTGCCGGGCATAAGGCAGGCGTAGATTCTCTTAGAAATTCGATCAGGCACGCAATCCAGATTGAACTTAAGTACCTGACTCTGTTTAGCTTCAGTTCTGAAAATTGGTCTCGTCCGGCTAAGGAAGTCGATGCATTGATGGGCCTGTTGCGGCGATTTGTTCGTAGCGATCTAGCTGATTTGAATGCAAAGAATGTAAGGGTGCGTATCATTGGCTCGCGGTCGCATTTACCAGATGATATTTTGAGCTACCTATTAGAAGCTGAGAATACGACTGTAGAAAATACGGGCCTTAACCTCATCGTAGCGTTCAACTATGGGTCTCGCGATGAAATCTGCCGGTCAGTTCAAAGCCTTGCTCATCAAGTCGCCGCCGGTACGTTGAATCCTGAAGATATTGACGAAGGCAAAATTTCTCAAGAATTGGATACTGGCGATATACCTGACCCAGATTTGCTCATCAGAACGTCAGGTGAAAGCCGTTTGAGTAACTTTTTGCTCTGGCAACTTGCTTACACTGAATTCGTATTTCTGGATGTTTATTGGCCGGATTTCTCAGAGCAAGATTTTGACAAGGCGGTTAATATGTATGCCAAGCGAGATCGCCGTTATGGCTGCTTGAATACGTCCAAGAGTGCGGTTTAGTTTTGTCTTTGGATTCAGAAGGCGCTGGTTTCCTTAAAAGTAATCTCTTTTTGCGTATATGTTCTGCCGCAGTTTTAGCACCTTTGGTGTTGTTTGCTGGCTGGCTGGGCGGGTGGTCATTTTTTGCGCTTGTATTGATCGTCTGCATTGCGGTGCAATTTGAGTGGTCTCGCATTTGCCGGCCAAACGGGTCGATTTTTTTACTCCTATTTCTGGCCGCATTGTGCAGCTTGGAGTTACTACTAATTCAAATGAAACTGCTGGATATGGCTTTTTTAGCATTGGCTATATCGATAGGTTCTTTGATCGTTTTTGGGATTGTAAGACCTCAAAAACAATGGATTGGAGTAGGGCACGCTTACGCCATTTTATTTGGGGTCGCGTTGTTGCTGCTCAGACATGACGCCGGTTTCGGCGTTGCTGCGTTAATATTTGTGGTTGGCGTTGTTTGGGGAACGGATACATTTGCCTATTTTGTCGGGCGCGCTTTAGGAGGCCCTAAGCTTTGGCCTTCAATTTCGCCGGGTAAAACTTGGTCGGGCGCGGTTGGCGGCGCCATCGCTGGTCTACTGCTGGGTTATACACTCAGCCACTTCGTTGAAGGCACTTCTGGAATTTATCTAGCCTGTGTTGGGTTGTTGCTTTCCTGCGTATCGCAACTGGGTGATCTATTTGAGAGTTGGGTCAAGCGCCGCAAGGGCGTCAAAGATTCTGGGCAACTCATTCCAGGTCACGGCGGAATGATGGATCGTGTTGACGGGCTTATTTTTGCATCGATTGCGGCCTTAATAATTGCTCTTGTTCAAGGTCAGGATTTTGACCGCCTTGGAACTCTTTTGCTATTTGGACACCAATAAGGCGCCGAAATTGTCTCAAAATATTAAACGGATAACCATCCTGGGAGCTACTGGCTCGGTAGGGGAAAGCGTTTTGAGCGTCATCAATTCGCAGCCCGAGCGATTTAAAGTTCACGCTGTAGTGGCCAAGAAGTCTGCTGAAAAACTTGCAAAAATTGCGATTGAGCAAAAAGCGAAGCTCGCTGTCCTTTTTGAAGAAGCCCAGCTTCCAGTTTTGAGAACTGCACTTGCGGGCAGTGGAATTGAATGCGCCGCGGGTTCGCTTGCAATTCAACAGGCTGCTGCCGAAGACGTTGATTTGGTGGTTGCAGCCATTGTTGGTGCGGCTGGCATTCGCCCGACCTGGGCGGCTTTGTCCGCTGGCAATCAGATCGCACTTGCGAATAAGGAATGTCTGGTTAGTGCTGGCAAATTGTTTACGAAAGAAGCCGAAAGACAAGGATTACCAATTCTGCCGGTGGATTCAGAACACAATGCGATTTGGCAAGTATTTGAAAGTGAACAGCGCGCTTCAATTGAGGCTGTTACTTTGACCGCATCTGGCGGGCCATTTCGAACATGGTCTGCAGAAGACATCGCCAAAGCGACGCCCGCACAGGCTCTTAATCATCCAAACTGGAGCATGGGATCTAAGGTCACCATTGATTCTGCTTCGTTGATGAACAAAGGACTCGAGCTGATTGAGGCAAAATATCTGTTTGGTTTAAACGCAGATCAATTGCGCGTCGTGGTTCACCCGCAATCAATTATTCACGGATTTGTGCATTATTCGGATGGCTCGGTTTTGGCGCAGTTGGGATGTGCCGATATGCGTATTCCTGTTGCCTGTTGTTTGAACTGGCCAGACCGTGGCCCATCGCCTGGCGATAAACTCGATCTTGCAAAAATGTCATCTTTGACGTTTGAGGAGGCTGATATGAAGCGCTTTCCGTGTTTGCAGCTGGCCTTTGACGCCATGGCAGGCGGTGCTATTTTGACCAATGCGCTTAATGCTGCCAATGAGATAGCTGTTTCGTCATTTTTATCAGGTAAAATTGGATTTGCTTCAATTGCACAAATTGTTGCCAAGGTTTTGGATGATGTCTCTGCCGCAAATTCAACGCAGGTTTTTGAAACTATTGATGATGCCATTCAATGTGATTTGAATGCTCGTGAACGCGCGCTACATTATGTTGTTAATACTGCCCTTTAATTGAATTTATATGGGTAGCAAGTTGGGAACTTTTTATGGAATTTCTTTCAGGCCTTCCAAGTCTTGGATCGGGCATACTCAGCTATGCGTTGCCAGCGCTGTTTGTGTTTACAGTTGTGGTCTTTTTCCATGAGCTTGGGCACTATTGTGTTGGCCGTATATGTGGCGTGGATATCGATGCGTTTTCGATTGGTTTTGGCGGCGAAGTTGTCGGTTATACCGATAAACACGGAACACGATGGAAATTATGTTGGGTGCCGCTTGGCGGCTACGTGAAGTTTGCGGGTGATGAAAACGCGGCGAGTGTACCTGATACCAATGCAGTTGCCGCAATGTCGAAGGCTGCCCAAAGCCGAACACTTGCAGGAAAGTCTGTAGGGCAGAGGGCGGCTGTTGTTGGTGCCGGACCACTTGCAAGTTTTCTGCTGGCGGTTGTGATTTTTGCCGGAATGTTTGTTTTTATCGGCAAACCAATCATTCCGGCCATTGTCAGCGAAGTTGTTGAGAGCAGCGCAGCTCAAGACGCAGGCTTGGAACAGGGCGACAAGATTCTTGCTGTGGATGGAGCGGATATTGAATCATTCACGGATTTGCAGCGCATTGTAACTGGCAGCGCAGATCAAGAAATTGAAATACTCGTAGATCGTTCTGGTGACGAAGTATTGCTGGTCGCGACGCCGCGCCGTCAAGAACTTACTGATAGATTTGGCAATACTCAAAAGGTTGGTGTGCTTGGCATACGTCAAAGTGCAGATCGCGATGAAATCGTAATGAAGGAATTCAATGTGATTTCCGGCACTATCGAAGGGGTTAAGGAAACTACATTTATTGTCACACGTACGTTGAGTTATCTGGCGGGTGTGATCACGGGCCGAGAATCTGCTGAGCAGCTTGGCGGGCCTATTCGCGTGGTGAATATGTCAAGCCAGGTTGCTGCCATTAGCTTTTTGGCGCTGCTGAACCTAACGGCGGTGTTGTCTGCGAGCATTGGGCTCATAAATCTGTTCCCGATTCCCATGCTGGATGGGGGACATCTTGCGTTCTATGCTGTCGAATTTGTTCGTGGAAAGCCTCTGAGTGAGAAAGCTCAGGAATATGGCTTTAAAGCTGGTTTAGCGGTGATTTTGGCGTTGTTCCTGTTTGTGAATTGGAACGATATAAATTTCTTAATGGGTTCTTAGGGCCTGAAACGCGGAAAATCACTATGTTTGCGTGGCCTCTTTGCAACGAAATTTAGAAAATGGCAACGCATTCAATGCTACGGCTTGAACCTCGCTTAAAACACTGTAAAACAAGTCATGAAATTAAATTGAGTCCCTCGATATGAGCGAAGCTAAATGTTTCGTAGATTTGATGAGTTGGCAAAGTCGGACAAGTGCCCGTATGAATTTTTTGTTTTCTGTCTCTCGTAACGCATTTGGCGCTAAGCCGCTTGCTGTAAGCATGATGTTCGCGCTTGCTGTGTTTGCGTTTAGTTCCGTTGGCGCGCAGCCAGCTCATGCTCAAACGATCAGCAGTATATCTGTTGAGGGTAATCAGCGTGTGGATGATGAAACAATCCGTGCCTACTTATCGATTCAGCCGGGTCAGCGATATTCCGCCTTTGATGTAGATGAGTCTTTGAAGGCTTTGTTTGCAACTGGTCTGTTCGCAGACGTTCAGGTGTTCCGTAAGGGTGGAACGCTTGTTGTGCAGGTAGATGAAAACCCCGTTCTTAACCGGGTTGTCTTTGAAGGCAATGATCGTCTTGAAGACGAAGCGCTTGGCGCTATTGTGCGAAGCAAGCCTCGCGGTGTGTTTACACGTTCAAAGGTTCAGAGCGACACTCAACGTGTTTTAGAGATGTATCGTCGCTCCGGACGTTTTGATGCGCGGGTTACACCTAAGATCATCGATCTGCCTCAGAACCGTGTGGATTTGGTCTTCGAAATTGACGAATCTGCCAAGACGTCGATTTCTCGCGTTAGCTTTATTGGTAACCGCGAGTACAGCGATGGAAAGTTGCGCGAAGTTGTCGATACGAGCCAAAAGAATATTCTCAGCTTCCTTAGTGGTAATGATGTTTATGATCCAGACAAGCTGAGCGCTGATGAAGAACGTCTGCGTCGTTTCTATTATCGTAAGGGATATGCTGATTTCCGCATCATTTCAGCGGTTGCTGATTTGGACCGCGAGAGAAACGTTTTCTTTGTTACATTCACAATCGATGAGGGCGATCGTTACGAATTCGGCGAAGTGAATGTCGATTCAAGTGTTGTTGGCCTTAATGGCGAAGACTTGCGCCATGTATTGCTGACCAAATCTGGTAAGACCTATAATGCAGAGAAAATCGAACGCACTCTTGAAGACCTGACGCTTGAAACTGCCCGTATGGGTTTCCCTTTCACGCAAATTCGTCCTCGTGGTGATCGTGATTACGAGCTGAAGGTTATTCATCTTACGTATGTGGTTGATGAAGGCCCAAGGGTTTATGTTGAGCGTATCAATGTGCGCGGTAACACTCGTACACGAGACTATGTTGTGCGTCGTGAATTTGATATGGCTGAAGGCGATGCATACAATAAGGTTCTTGTTGATCGTGCTGAACGTCGTTTGAAACGACTTGGTTTCTTTAAGAGTGTACGAATTTCAAGGCGGCCTGGCTCTTCTCCGGACCGTGTTGTTCTGAATGTCGACGTTGAAGATCAGCCAACTGGCGAATTGTCCTTTGGTGCTGGCCTTTCAACTGGTGATGGCTTGGTAGGTGATGTTTCTCTCACGGAGAGAAACTTCATGGGGCGTGGTTATTTTGTGAAAGCGGCTGTGAGCGCCGGTGCAGATAAGCAGAACTATGACTTTGCTTTTACGGACCCATATTTCATGGGCCGTCGCATGTCGGCCGGCTTTAATGTCTACAGTCGATTCCAAGAAGAAGATGACTATGACAGTGAAAAAATTGGTGGTGGAATTAGTTTCGGCTTACCTATCAAGGAAAATCTTGGGCTGTCATTGCGCTATAGCATAGTAAGTTCTGAAATTACTCTTACTAACGCAGCTGCAACTGTTTCTCAGGCTATTCAGGATGCTGCAGCCGAAGGCGCGGTTGTTACTTCTTCTGTTGGTTACACACTTACCTACAATACCGTGGATAGCAAAGTTCTGCCCAGAGATGGTATATTTGCTCGTGTTTCGCAAGACTTTGCGGGGCTTGGTGGTGACGTGAGCTATATCCGAACAATGTTGGATGCGCGAATTTATCGCCAACTGCACACTGATTGGGATTTGGTTGGTTCCGTAAGCTTTAAAGGTGGTAATATTACTGGTGTTGGAGAAAACGTAAGGTACTCAGATGCTTTCTTTAAAGGTGGAGAAACCGTTCGCGGCTTTAAATCCTTTGGCCCAAGGGATACATCTGACGGCAGTGCGGTTGGTGGTAACACCTTCTGGGTTGCCTCGACTGAACTGAACTTTCCGATCTGGGGAATTCCAGAATCCTTTGGTCTACGAGCGGCTATTTTTGCCGATGCAGGTGCTTTGTATGATGGTGATGATCGTAGCAGTGGTATCGCCGCTGCAAACTACGTGGAAGACTCCTCGATAAGATCATCTGTAGGTGCAAGCCTGCTCTGGCAGAGTCCGTTTGGTCCCCTACGGGCTGATATTGCTCAAGTTCTTACCGGCGAAAATTATGATACAGAACAATCATTCCGCTTCGGTGGTGGTGCGAAATTCTAGTCTGAGTTAGTTAGTTTTGGCCGCCGTTATGTTTATCATAACGGCGGCCTTTTTTTTGGGAGGTGTGTAATGTCTGAACAAAGCTCTTTTGCTGTTGCTTCCGAAATGTCCTTGGAGCAAATCGCCGCCTTATTGAGCATGGACATTCCGGCGGACGTCGACAACTCAATTAGAATCCAAAACGTAAAAGCGTTGGACGAGGCGGCCGCTGGCGACGCTACGTTCTTAGACAATTTGAAATATGTTGATCTGTTGAAAGATAGCAAGGCGTCCTTGATCTTTTGCAAAAAGAGATTTGCAAAAGATGTCCCAGATACTGCAATCGCTTGGATTACACCCAGTCCTTATCATGCATATGCACGGTTGGCGGCAGCTCTATACCCGGATGCAATGTTTGCTCCCAACACACTTGGTGTTTGTGCTCAAGCGAGCCAACGTGAGTTTTGTTACATTCATCCGGAAGCTGTTCTTGAAGATGAAGTGGTTGTTGAGCCAGGAGCTTCCATTGGAGCAAATGTTGAAATTGGCTCTGGAAGTGTCATTAGCGCTGGAGCTGTTTTGGGTAAGGGCGTTACGATTGGCAGGATGTGCCATATTGGGCCTAATGTTTCCATTCAGCATTCGGTCCTTGGAAATGATGTAATTCTTCATGCTGGCGTATGCGTCGGGCAAGATGGATTTGGATTTGCGATGGGTCCTGGAGGGCATCTCAAAGTCCCTCAAATTGGCAGAGTTATTATCCAAGATGGCGTCGAGATTGGCGCGAATACCTGCGTAGATCGTGGAACCAATAGAGATACCGTTATTGGTGAAGGTACCAAGATCGATAACCAGGTACAGATTGGCCACAACGTTATTATTGGCAGGCATTGCGTGCTTGTGGGGCACGTTGCCGTCGCCGGAAGCGCCAAGCTTGGCGATTTTGTAGTGATCGGTGGAAAAACTGGAGTTATTGGTCATGTCAGCGTCGGTGACGGTGCACAAATTGCTGGCATGAGTGCCGTGCATGGTGATGTTCCTGCTGGCGCACGTTGGGGAGGGGTGCCCGCAAAGCCCGTCCGTGAGTGGTTTAAAGAGGTAACACTTCTAAATCAGCTGGCGAACAAAGATATCGTTGCTATACAAAAATCTAACAAAGATTCGACCGACTGAGATATAAATGACTCTGACGAACTAAACTGTAGTGAGGCACCATGAGTGAGGCGACGCAAACCGAGTTAGGTTCAGCTGATATAATTGACCTATTGAAGGCACTTCCACATCGATATCCGTTTCTTTTGGTTGATAAACTAAAGGACATTGACGGAGACCAGTCCTGCACGGGCATCAAAAATGTCACCGCAAATGAACCTCAATTTATGGGGCATTTTCCCGGACAACCAGTAATGCCTGGCGTGTTAATGCTTGAAGGTATGGCGCAAACGGCTGGAGCGCTTTGTATTTTGGCAAAGTCGAAAGATTCGCCTCCAAGCCTCGTATATCTGATGAGTATTGATAAGGCAAAATTCCGAAAACCCGTCGTACCGGGTGATCAGATTGAATATAAGGTCAAAAAAACCCAAAGCCGCGGCAGTGTATGGAAGTTCTCTTGCACTGCTATGGTTGACGGTAAAAAAGCTTGTGAAGCTGAAATTTCAGCCATGCTAATTGATAAATAGGGGTTCGTATTGACCATTCATCCTACCGCCATAATCCATGAAAGTTGCCAATTGGGCGCCAATGTTTCGGTCGGCGCATACAGCGTCATCGACGAACATGTGGTTCTTGGTGACAATGTAAAAATTCGACCTCATGTCGTGATTGAGGGGCGAACTACTATTGGCGCTCAGACTGAGATCTTTCAATTCGCGAGCATTGGCGCGCAACCGCAAGATCTTAAGTATGGCGGTGAACCAAGTGAGTTGCATATTGGCGAAAGATGTACAATTCGCGAAAACGTAACAATCAATACCGGCACAGAGGGTGGCGGAATGCGAACGAAAGTTGGCGATGATTGTCTCATTATGGCTGGTGCTCACATTGCCCACGATTGTCAGATCGGCAACCATGTGATTTTTGTGAATAACGCCACGGTTGCAGGGCACGCAAATATCGGCGACCACGCAATCTTGGGCGGTTTGTCTGCTGTTCATCAGTTTGTGCGAATTGGCGAGCATGCCTTCATTGGCGGTATGTCAGGCGTTGAGAACGATGTTATTCCATATGGCTCAGTAATCGGTAATAGAGCGAAGCTTGGTGGTCTGAACCTTGTAGGGCTTCGCCGTAGGGATATCGAAAAGGCGGAAATTCATATTCTCCGTAATGCCTATGCGCAATTGTTTATCGAGGAAGGCTCTTTTAAAGAACGTGTGAGCCAAGTTTCTGAAACCTATCCCGATAGCCCGCTGGTAAAGAATATGATTGATTTTATTCAAGCAGGAAACGGCCGCCGCATCTGTATGCCTCGATAATGACTGGGGGTTCCAGACAAGTTGAGTGCAGTTATGCGAGTGCCTCCATCTGGAAGGCCTGAGATGAAGATCGTGCTGATTTGCGGTGGAGGTGTCTTACCGCGAGATGTTGCCCAAGCGCTTCTAGCTCAGGGATCTGATTTTGCAGTCGTAAGACTTGCTGGTGAAGTTGATACAGATATTGCGCTTCCAGAAAATGTGTCAGCAACAACAGTTGGTTGGGGGCAAATTGGGAAGTTTCTAACATTTCTTCAAAAAGAGAATTGCACACATGTGCTTGCGATCGGAGGCGTAACCAAGCGCCCTGATTTTTCTGCTCTAAAGCTGGATGTTGGCGGCATAAAAATCCTTCCGGAAGCAATTGCATCGGTCATTGGCGGTGATGATAAAGTCTTGGCAAATGTCGCAGGGATGTTTGAAAAGCGCGGATACAGTGTGATTGGCGCACTTGATGCGGTGCCAGAAATGTCTTGCCCATTGGGTCTGGTTTCTTTGGGCGACCCGAAAGCTCTGCCTCATGATGATATTGTACTTGGCAGCAAGGCCGCATTTGCTGCTGGTAGACTGGATATGGGGCAAGGGGCTGTAACGGCCGCCAATCGCGTTGTAGCGGTAGAGGGGCCTGAAGGAACCATGGAAATGCTCTCCAGAGTTCGTGACATCAAAGCTGCCAAGCGGGCACGCTGGAAGGCCGGGCAGGGTGTTTTGGTTAAGTGCTCAAAACCTGAGCAAGATATGCGCTTTGATGTCCCAGTGATAGGCCCAGACACCATCATGCAGGTAAAGGACGCAGGTTTGGCTGGAATAGCAGTAGAAGCTGGCAAGGTTTTGTTGCTTGAACGAGAGAAATTGATTCAGCGGGCTGAAAAAGAGAAAATATTCGTCATGGGTATTTCGTTCGATGAGATGGAAATTACGAAGTGAAGTCCCTTCGTATAGCGATTGTTGCAGGTGAAGAATCTGGTGACCAACTTGGTGCCGAATTGATTTCCGGTATTCACCAATTGCGTTCTGAAAAAATCGAATTTTTTGGAGTTGGTGGAGAGCGTATGACGGCGCTCGGCTTGAAAAGCGCATTTCCTATGACCGACATCGCGGTGATGGGATTGACGGAAGTGCTCTCCCGGCTACCGAAAATTGTAAGACTTGCATATCAACTGATTGATAAAATTGTTGAATTCAAGCCGGATATCCTGATCATAATTGATAGCCCGGATTTCACACATCCGGTCGCAAAACGTGTCCGCAAGAAAATTCCTGAACTGCCAATTATCGACTATGTCTCACCGAGTGTTTGGGCCTGGAGGCCTGGTAGAGCAAAGAAAATGACCGCCTATGTGGATCATGTATTGGGAATACTGCCTTTTGAACCAGAGGCTTATGAGCGCCTTTTTGGTCCCAAATGCACCTATGTCGGCCATCCGTTGGTTGAAAAAATAACGCAAGCGAAGTTCGAACGGCAATATGATTCCGCGAAACCGAGCGGACCGAGGCTTTTGCTCATGCCAGGCAGCCGTGGTGGCGAAGTGAAGCGTTTGCTTCCCGTTTTTGGGGAGACCGTGGGAAAACTGGTAGAGCATTTTCCGACTTTGGAAGTTGATATTCCGGCTGTCGCACATCAACGGGCGCGCATCGAAGATATGGTGTCTGCATGGCAGGTGAAACCAAATATTGTGGTCGGAGAATCTGAGAAATTTGCAGCGTTTTCACGTGCAGAAGCTGCGTTGGTTGCGTCCGGAACAGCAACACTGGAACTCGCACTATGGGGCGTTCCTATGAGTGTCGGATATAAGTTAGATCCAATCGTGAAGAACTTGAAATGGTTGGCAAAAGTTGACTCCATTGTTTTGCCCAATTTGATATTGGGTCAAAATGTGGTCCCCGAATTTATCGATAAAGACTGCAATTCAGATTTATTGCTTCAATCTTTACTGCCACTGTTTGAAGGTGGAAAAGATAGGCTTGCTCAAGTTACAGAGTTTTTGCGTTTGCAAGAACTTTGCTCTGTATTGCCCAACACACCATCCAGATTGGCAGCCCAACTTGTGTTGGATGCTGTTCCTTCTTAGCAAACATTTCTTTTCTTTGGCATCGGTCGTCAGGGATGCAACGGTAAAATAGCCTGCACAGCGGGCCTATTTGCCATCAATTCCATGTGTTTTTGAACTTTTGGAAAATCAGACACATTAACACCATCACCTTCCAACCATCGTGCAAGCGTAAACAAGTATGCGTCACAAATTGTGTAGTCATCCCCCAGAACCCAAGGTCCTTCAATCAGTTCCTCTTCAATGTACTTGAAACAAGCGTGCATAGTCTCAGGAACTTTTTTCTTCATATCATCAAATGATTCTTGTTGATCAGCCCACCTGTGAGCACGCAATTTGTGGGCGTGTGCTACGTGAACTGTGGATGCCAAATAGCTATTGAATGCCTGAATGCGAGCCAACAAAAATGGATTGTCATTTGGAATTAAAAGAAATTCAGGAAATGCCTGCGCGACATAAACCAAAAGTGCGGGGGTTTCGGTGAGAGTTCCATCTTCTGTTACCAGCGCTGGAACACGCCCCTTTGGATTAATGGCCAAATATTCATCGGACAAATGCTCACCAGCTTTGAAATTCAATTTGATTGCCACATAACTGGCTGCGGCTTCTTCAAGGACAATATGTGTTGCTAGAGCACAGGAACCCGGCGAAAAATATAGCTTCATCATAGTCGCTTACATTCCTTCTGCATGTTTGAAATAACTCGAACTTACGAGTGTCACTGAAGTTTTAATTTCAAAAACTAACCTCGTCGCTGACGATAAGGATTTTGGTCTTCTGTGTCGCCAACCGCTGTATCTTACGTTATGACGCAGCATAAAACCAACAAAGGATGCTTCGTTAAATGTCCAATAAATTTGCAAAGTACGGAAGTCTGGAAAACAAGATTGTTTTTGTTACTGGCGGGGCTTCTGGGATTGGCGAGGAAATTGTACGCGGATTTGCTGATCAATCAGCGCGCATTGGCCTTATTGATATGGACGAAAATGCAGGAACAGCGCTTGTCGATGAGCTTAAAGGGAAGGGTACCGACATAGAGCTGGCTGTCTGTGATCTGCGTGAAATCGATCAATTGAAAGCCTCATTTGCTGGCTTACAAGACCATTTGGGAGCTGCGGACATTCTGGTCAACAATGCAGCCCGTGATGACAGGCACGATTGGCAAGACGTAACTGAAGAATATTACGATGATCGGATTGCAACCAATCTCCGCCATATGTTTTTCGCAATCCAGGCCGTTGCGCCAGGCATGATTGAAGCTGGCAGTGGTTCGATCATCAATATGGGGTCGAACTCTTGGTGGGAAGCTGGTGGCGGGTTTCCAGTGTATGCAACATCAAAGGCGGCTGTTCATGGTCTCACGCGCACAATGGCGAGAGATCTCGGCCAGCATAGAATTCGCGTAAACACAGTTGTTCCTGGTTGGATCATGACAGAGCGCCAGAAAACGCTTTGGGCGACACCGGAAGGGTTAGAAAACCATCGGGAACGCCAATGTTTGCCAGATTTGATAGATCCGGTCTTTGTCGCAAGAATGGTTCTATTTCTTGCCTCAGACGATGCTGCGATGTGTACAGCCAGCAACTACATGGTTGAAGCCGGCTCCATTTAACGACGACTCGCACAAAAAAGGCCGCGCATTTATTGCGCGGCCTTTTGCTTCAGAATGTCTTGGCGAAATTATCGTTGTGATACAGGCACGAAATCACGCTGTGTTGAACCAGTATAAAGCTGACGCGGGCGGCCGATGCGCTGACCCGGATCTTCGATCATTTCGTTCCACTGTCCAATCCAACCAACTGTACGGGCCAGTGCAAACAATACTGTGAACATGGAAGGCGGGAAGCCCAATGCACGCAGTGTGATACCCGAATAGAAATCTATGTTTGGATACAGTTTCTTTTCGATGAAATATTCGTCAGTAAGCGCTATTTGCTCTAGTTCCAACGCGACTTCAAGCATTGGGTCGTCAGCAATACCAAGTTCGTTCAAAACTTCATGGCAGGTTTTCTGCATGATTTTTGCACGTGGATCGTAGTTTTTATAAACGCGATGACCGAAGCCCATTAATCTGAATGGGTCGTTTTTGTCTTTCGCGCGTTCCACATATTCTGGAATCTTATCAACGCTTCCAATTTCGGCCAGCATGTTAAGCGCTGCTTCGTTTGCGCCGCCATGTGCTGGTCCCCACAAGCATGCAATACCGGCTGCAATACAAGCGAATGGATTAGCGCCAGAGGAGCCTGCCAATCTTACTGTAGAAGTGGATGCATTTTGCTCATGATCTGCATGGAGAATGAAAATGCGATCCATTGCGCGTGAAAGTACCGGGTTTACTTTGTAATCTTCGCAAGGCACCGCGAAACACATACGCAGGAAGTTGGACGCATAGTCCAAATCATTGCTTGGATAAACGAATGGTTGGCCAACGTGATACTTGAACGCCATCGCAGCAATAGTTGGCATTTTCGCAATCATACGAAGCGATGCAACCATGCGCTGATGTGGGTCAGAAATATCAGTTGAGTCGTGATAAAACGCTGAAAGAGCGCCAACTACACCGCACATAATCGCCATTGGGTGCGCATCACGACGGAAGCCAGTGAAGAATCTGGACATCTGTTCGTGGAGCATCGTGTGATAAGTGACGCGGCTGTCGAAATCTTTCTTTTGGGCTGCAGTCGGCAGTTCCCCATAAAGCAGGAGATAGCAGGTCTCTAGAAAGTCGCCATGTTCGGCAAGTTGGTCAATCGGGTAGCCTCTGTGAAGCAAAATACCCTGATCGCCATCAATATAAGTGATTTTCGACTCACATGAAGCTGTTGACGTAAATCCAGGATCAAAAGTGAAACGATCTGTTTGCTTATACAGCGATGAAATATCCACCACTTCCGGGCCTACAGTTCCATCGTGAATCGGCAATTCATAAGTCTTGCCATCTATGGTCAGCGTTGCTGTTTTATCGCTCATAAGCATCCCTTTCGTGCCAGCCCTTACCGGTGGGCATTCCGTTTGTTTCGGAGGTGCAAGCTATGCAATCTCCGACATTCACTGATGGCAATCTTGCGATTGCAATTCCCGCAGCGAAATCAAACTTCCCATTATTTATGAGAAGTTTGGCTACCAACTACCCGATTTGCTGCAATGCCGCAAGAAGTTGGCATGAATGTTGTTTACAAGAGCTTTCTCAAGCCATGCTTGTAGCAGCTTGAATTCGCTTCAAAGATTCTTCTTTGCCAAGTACCAGCAACACATCATAGATACCCGGTGAGGTGTTGCTGCCTGTTAGAGCTGCCCGTAGCGGCTGGGCAACTTTGCCCAGTTTCAGC
>JBGCFS010000100.1:0-41269 GCA_045107035.1 Hyphomicrobiales bacterium | reverse complement strand
GATGAACTCTATGGCGCTGATGCACGCTTCGAATGGCGTATCAACAAGCTGGCAGAAGAGTATCCGGGTTCACGTCTAAGCTTCATTGCGAATGCCAGTTGGAACAATGTTGACGATTTTGATTATGGCGGCGGCATTCGGGCGCGAATTCCTCTCGGCAAGAAAGCTCGTTGTTTTAACCGATATCCGCAAGAGCGCACGATTGATTGTCCGACACGCAACAAGCGCATGGACGCAGCGGTTGTAAGGCGCACGCGCGGCGACAGTACAATTGTGCAAAACGAAATTCTCTACGACCCAGAGACAGATGTGAACATGCTGACTGTGGTGACTGTCAATGACGGTGACAGCAGTCTTGTTCTGGGCAACCCACCAATTCCTGGAACGCCTTCAAATTTTAACACTTTGGACGACGCAACTGCCGCAACAAGAGAAGTCCTTATTGTGGTCGATGGAGACGCGACACCAGCGGGCGGATATGGCGCCGGATTTGTGGATTCCGATACAACCGTGCTTGGCACTGGGACCATAATTCCTCTCGAAGGGCGCACCTCTGGAACAACATATCAATATATGGTGGCAGGCGCACGACCGCAGTTTGATTTTGGTGGAACCGGACCCACACTTACCTTGGATGGAACAGGCATCCACATTGCCGGATTGGAGATAAATGCTTCTCCCCCGCCAGCCGGCTCGCCTGACTTTAATCATGGCATATTTATCGCGACAGACCCGACTTTTCCAAGTTTGAATATCGCAATTGAACAGAACGAGTTTTCTGACATTGCGGCGGATGGAATAAATTCTGAAGGCCCGATATCCGATGTCAGAATCTTCAACAACGTTTTCTCAGACATTGGTGAAGACGGTATTGAACTCATGGCTGAGAACGACGATATCACCATCGAGCTGAATGAATTTGGTAATATCGGTGAGAATGCAATCGAATTTGAGAGCCTAAATTCCAATATTTTAATTCAATACAACGACATTGGTTTTTTGAATGCGGACCCAAACATTCCAGCCCCAATAGGTGGTGATGGGATCGGGTTTGGTGGCTCAAATAGTGACGTGACTATTCGAAACAATAACATTGCCAACACTACAGGTGATGGTGTTTCATTTCTAGATGGAAATCGTGACATCGAAATATCAACAAATGATATATTTGATATTGTTGGTGCGGGCGTTATCTTCTCAAATGCCAATGTAAACCTTGATATTATCGGTAACGACATTAGACGCGTTGGAGAAGAAGGTATCCGGGTGAATGGTAACAATATGCTGGATACGACTGTTGCCGACAATATAAACATTTCTGGTAATAACATTTTTGACTACGCCAGCGTTGCAGTCACCGGCGGTATTTGGCTGGGCGACAATCTTGTTGGTTTGAATATTGTTGGTAATGACATTGTCTTTGGACAAGGCAGTGGAATCAGAGTCAGCAACTTTGCCCATGATGTCTTTATAGACGACAACGATATTTGGGACGTTGGTGTGAACGGCATTTCCGTTACTAACGGTTCTGATGTCGCATTTATGTCCGAAAACATCATAAGCAACAATCGCATTCATAATATCGTAAATGGCGGCCCGGGGACGGAGCAAGGAATTGCACTTATTTCATCCAATGGTGAATGGGATATAGATGGAAACTACATTTATGGGCCCTCAGACAATGGAATTGTCATATCTGGGGGGAACGACAATATTGACATTGTAAATAATTTTGTTGATGGAACTAATTGGACCGGTGCGGGTACACCTATGGGCTCATCAAGTGGCGTTGCATATACATTAAACGGGGTGAATATTCGCGGTTCTAGCAATACAAATATTAGGATTGGACGGACACCCCTTGCTGGAAACCAATATAGCAATCAAATCTTCGATGTAACCGGTTATGGCGTTGATCTTCGGGGCGTGGATCTTACTACAGGTCCTCTCGGTAATGTAAATCAGGATAACGAAATTCGTTTTAATCTGATTCAAAGAGCAGCTCAAGGTGGTGTGTTTGTTGGGCAAGGAAACGATGAACTGCAGATTACAAACAATAGAATTGAGGATATTGGTATTGGAGTCCGGCTCCAGGGGAGCTCAAACTCAACCCAAGGTAATACAAATATTACGATCCAGAGGAATGAAATTTTTGATAGTGATCTAGCGGGGATTTTTATCGAGAACAACAACAAAAACCTTGCTTTGATCAATAATACGATCAGAGATGTTTCAGGTACCACAGGTTCAAATGGTCATGGCGTTCTAGTACTTCGTGATGACAACACATTTTCTTTTGTTGCTGACAATACTTTTTTGGGGGTGATTAACCGAAGTGTTTTCAACATTGCGGGAGATAACACAATTTTTTTAAATCCAATACTGAATACCCTCAATGATGCCCTTGGGGTGACTGTAGGACCCCAAAGTTGTCGTGTTACAGGCGCAGGTACTGTTGGCAACTTTCAACTAACTCCGGTTGGTGGGGGAGCGGTTATCACCTGTCCGTAGATCCAGTCTTTGGCAGGTTCTTGAAAGGCTGCAACAGCGGAAAGCCTCATGGTAAAACGTTCAGCCAATTCACCCACCCAACTGCCACGCCTTAACGGCTTCAAAAGGCCAGAGCAGCATGAGGATATTGAGGGCGAGGCCGTCGCGGATGACCCACATCGCTGTGGCTTCGAAGATCAGTGCTAGGGCAAGTGTCGCTGGCACGGGTAAGCGGCGTGCCAGATAGAACCCGATCAACATCGCAAACACGTCGGAGACAGAGTTTATGATGCTGTCTCCGAAGTAGTCCAAAGAGATTGTAACTTCGCGATAGCGCTCAATGATAAAGCTGGTGTTCTCCGCAATTTCCCAACTGGCCTCCAGAACAATGGCGGCAATTGCCCTGTCGCCAACGCTTCCCTTCCGCCAAACTGCCCAAAGCGCGAGATAAAACAACATGCCATGCAGCATGTGTGAGGGTGTGTACCAGTCTGCAATGTGCTGCGAGCTTTCAGAGCTGAACGCATCGGCATGCCAAAGTTTTATGGTGCCACACTCACAAATGGGCACTCGCCCCATTGCCAACAAAATGAGTGCCATTGCCACAATAATGCCGGCACCCAGCAGGAAACGTTTGGAGATCAAATGGGTCATATGTTCCGGCTTTTGAATTTGTGAACCTTTGGAGCAGTCATTAATTTGGGCCTTGTCGTGAATGCGGGTATCATTCCACGAGCTTAACCGGTGTGTAATTTGCGTGTGGTAATACATCAACTGTTTTGAAACGGGTGCCTTGATGTCCAAACAGCTTATCTTCGCTGAGCCAAATCTATTATGTCATGTCAACAATTGGCTCCAACACTTGGAGAATGGCCGTCGCTTGGCTGCAAAAACGGTTGAGGCGTATGAACGCGATGTGCGTCAGTTCCTGGGTTTTTTATCGCAACATGCAGGCGAGCCAATTGGCGTTGGTGCGCTCGGCGCTCTCAAAATTACGGATATCAGAAGTTTCCTGGCCTATCGCAGACATGATGGAACTGGAGCGACCTCTCTGGCGCGAAGCCTTGCCGGGTTGCGCTCTTTCTTTGTGTATCTACGCAAACAAAAGATTGTGGATGTAACCGCAGCCAATGCCCTCACCACTCCCAAGCGTCCAAAACGTTTGCCGCGACCGGTTGATGCCGGTGAGGCCGAAGCGATGCTCGAAGAGGCGCTGGACCCAAACGCCGAGACGGAGCCCTGGGTCGGGTCGCGCGACGCAGCTGTGCTTGGCCTGCTCTATGGTTGCGGCATGCGTATATCCGAAGCCCTTGGATTGAGGCCGAATGATTTATCTGCGCTTGAGGCTGGCATGTTGCGTGTGGTGGGGAAGGGCGGCAAAGAACGCATGGTTCCAGTGCTACCAGTAGTGTTTGAAGCCGTGCAAGCCTATTGCAAACTTTGCCCCTATACCGTTTCGGATGCAGGTGACACCACAGCTCCTTTGTTCTTTGGGGTAAGGGGCGGCGCGCTAAGTGCACGAGTGGTGCAAAAAGCGGTCGTTGACCTTCGCTACAGGTTGGGTCTTCCGCAAAGCGCAACACCACATGCGTTACGCCATTCCTTTGCGACGCATCTATTGGCCGGTGGTGGCGATTTGCGGACCATACAGGAGCTTTTAGGCCATGCGAGCCTGTCGACTACGCAAGTCTATACGCAGGTCGACACGCGGCATCTATTGAACGTTTACGAAAAAGCGCATCCGCGAATGGTCTCGTCGCGCTAGCTGAGTGTTATTGCCGTTCTTGAATGGCAATACGGCCATATGGAATTTTGAATAGCTCTTTGTTCCAATCCATACCGCCTTTGAGATTGTAAACAGCGACAGTCGTATCCAACCCTTGTGCATCGGTAACAGTCCACTGACGCAGTTCGTTGGTTGCTCGGTCGAACAGCAGAGTAACCTTGCCTTCGCCAAACATGCTTTCTTCGACCATGGTCACAGATACAATATCTGACTCAACTTCAATTTTTTGCACCTTGGGATCGTTCAGGAAATCCACTTTGTCGGACAGTAGGAACCGAAGTGGTGTCTTGGAAAGCGGCCACAAATCCCATGTCTGAAGAGCGCGGTCGTGGATCACAACGGATTTTCCGTCGGACATGATCTGAACTTTAGAGGGAGCATCGTATCTGAAGTGTATCTTGCCGGGTCTGTCCAGCGCGAAGACACCTTCGGCCTTTTCGCCATTGGGGCCGAACTGAACAAAATCGCCACCCATTGTGCGCATGTCGTTTAGCGTATTCCCGATTTGCTGTACGACTTCGCCTTTGGTCTGGGCTTTTGCGGGGTAAACCAGCAATGTGACCGCAAGCATCGCAAGAAACCAAAGCGACAATAGCCCATAAGCATATCCTGCCTTGGCGGCTATTGTTTTCGTGGGGATGTTTCGATCCATAGTGTGTTCCAATCAGACATTTGTTTTCGCACCCATGATTCAGCTAGGAACGCAGTGTGGCAAAATCGCGGCTTTGGCGTATCAAATAGTATCTTCTGAGTTTCCAACAAGAATTTCTCGTTTCCCAGCGTGGTTTGGAGCGCTGATAACACCTTCTTGCTCCATTTTTTCGATAATTGATGCAGCCCTGTTATAGCCTATAGACAATCGCCTTTGAACATAACTCGTCGAGGCTTTTTTATCGCGTAGAATAATCGCAACAGCCTGATCGTAAAGATCACCTTCACCACCATCGCTACCACCACCTGTCATGGCATCCAATACGGCGGACGTTTCGACTTCTTCTTCGTTGGTAATGGCTTCAAGATACTCTGGCACGCCCTGTGTTTGCAGGTGCGCCACAATTTCTTCAACTTCATTGTCGTCTACGAATGGTCCGTGGACACGTTGAATGCGGCCACCACCGGCCATAAACAACATATCGCCCATGCCAAGCAATTGTTCCGCACCCTGTTCACCCAGAATAGTACGGCTATCGATTTTCGATGTAACCTGGAACGAGATACGGGTTGGGAAGTTGGCTTTGATGGTGCCAGTGATGACATCAACCGATGGGCGCTGTGTAGCCATGACAACATGGATGCCTGCGGCTCTGGCCATTTGTGCCAAACGCTGGACTGTGCCTTCGATCTCTTTGCCGGCAACCATCATAAGATCGGCCATCTCATCGATGATGACAACAATATATGGCATAGGCTCCAGATTTAGATCTTCTTGCTCGTAAACCGCCTCGCCAGTTTCATGATCGAAACCGGTTTGCACGGTGCGGGTTATGACTTCGCCCTTTTTGGAAGCTTGCGCCACGCGACTGTTGAAACCATCGATGTTTCGGACGCCGAGTTTGGACATCTTCTTATAACGGTCTTCCATTTCCCGCACGGTCCATTTGAGGGCAACAACTGCCTTCTTCGGATCGGTAACTACTGGAGTTAGAAGATGCGGAATGCCGTCATAAACTGACAATTCCAACATTTTGGGATCAATCATGATCAATCGGCATTGTTCCGGCGTCATTCGGTAGAGGATCGACAAGATCATCGTATTGATTGCGACTGACTTACCTGAGCCGGTTGTACCAGCAACCAACAAATGCGGCATCTTTGCAAGATCTGCAATGACCGCTTCGCCGCCAATAGTTTTTCCAAGGCACAGAGCGAGTTTTGCTTTGGTCTTTTCAAAGTCGGTTGAATCCAGCAATTCGCGCAAAAACACTGTTTCGCGTTTCGAGTTTGGCAACTCGATACCAATTGCGTTACGGCCTGGAATAACGGCAACGCGGGCTGCAATTGCACTCATGGAACGCGCAATATCATCGGCAAGGCCGATGACGCGTGATGATTTGATGCCCGGAGCAGGCTCCAACTCATACAAGGTCACAACTGGGCCGGGGCGCACATTGATGATTTCGCCTCTTACGCCGAAGTCCTCCAGAACACCTTCTAGAAGACGCGCATTTTGTTCTAACGCATCTGTATTTATTTGCGTGGCTGCAGTGGACTGAACTGGTTCTGACAACAAATGTAGTGAAGGCAATTCATAGTCTTCATTTCCCAACAAATCAGGTTGAGCTTCTCTTGTCGCTCTGCGGCCAGGTTTTGGTGCTGCCTTTGGCTTTAGGACACGTCCTTGTTCAGCCGGTTTAGCACGCGATATTGCTGCAGGTGCCGCCGGAGGTGCTACTTTCTTTGGAGGGCGTGCTCTTGCAGGAGCCGGTCTTTGAATCTGAGCCGGCGGTGCTACCTCAGGAGTAATGAATTCATTCACATAGGGTTGATCATAGGCTTCTTCTTGCCAATTCTCTTGCTCCGGCTCAAAGTCCGCAGCATGGAATTCGGCGTGTTGTTCTTCGTATGCTGCCCATTCTCCATCCGCCCAATCCTGGGTTTGCTGATTGTGTTGTTCCCATGCATTTGCGGTTTCTTCTTGATAGGTCGCGTGCATAGCAGGGGCCACGCGTATGACAGGTTTTTGAACTTTGGGTTGAGATAGCTTTCGGGCAGTGCGAGCGCTAAATGACTTAAGCGTCAGGGCAGTGTGAGCAACCGCGCCCACAGAAAACGCTGCCAATGACGAGAGGCCAAAACGAGATCCTCTCTCTTCACTGAATTCGTCATATTCCGCAAATTGCTGCTCGTAGGATGGTTGATTGACATCAGACGTCATTGTGGGCTGGGTTGCATCAACGGATTTACTCCAAACGGAAAATACGAAACCAAATACTGAAATTGCGCCAAGTAGGATAAAGGTGACGTATGAGATGACCCCTGAAAACAAGTCTCCGAAGGCGGCAACTGGCAGCCAGATCATTATATCCCCGACGACTCCGCCAAGACCCATTGGAAGAGGCCAGCTATCAGTGACAGGAAGCGCTGATGTTGCGCCTGCCGCAAATATGAGACCTAAAGCTGTAAAGCTTAGCCGACGTTTCATGCGAGGTAATGGCTGATCAAACAGTAGACGCCAGCCCCAAACAGCTAAAATTAGAAAGAGTGCAACAGAACCTAATCCGAAGAATTGCATCATCAGGTCAGAACCAATGGCTCCGGTGACGCCAAGAGCGTTTTGGGTTGGTCCCGATGCAGCAAAATTCAAGCTTGGATCTTGAATTGACCACGTTGCCAATGCCGCAGCTGCCGCAGCCGCAGTTGCGATCAAAACCAGTCCCACTGCTGCTGCCAGATTACGCCTCAACCAGTAGCTAAATCCCCTTTGTGCAGAAATCGCTGGCGCTTGATTGGCATATGCCAATTGCTCCGCAATCTGCTGATCCGCATCATAGTCAACATAGTTGAGCGGGCCTGCCGTGTGTGCCTGATATGTAGCAGCGTTACGCATAAACTTACCTGTCCGCTTTTTCAAAAGTATCGTTTGCCTTGTACATGTCTCTCGGCATGTTGATGAGGCAGTTTTTGAGGCGTGTCAGCGCCTCTTTGGTGGTCTGTAAATCATGGACAAGTGCAATGCGCACTTTGGTCCTTGCTCTGTTTTGCAAGACGTCCATTTGATCAGATTCATCTGCGGTTAGATAGGCACCGGGAATAATTCTAATTCCCGCGTTTTTCCACAAATGCAATGCAAGTGCTTCACCATCTGCATAGTCTTTACAATCGAGCCACAGGAAAAAACCGCCCTGTGGAACGGAAACCGGAATGACATCCGATAAGATCTCTTCAGCAATCTGAAATTTTTCATTATAGAGTTTGCGGTTTTCGGCCACGTGCTCTTCATCTTGATAAACGGCTGATGCGACGGCCTGAACTGGCAAGGGAACCTGTGGCGCCGCCATATTTCGGAATTTCATCAAGCTTGTTAAAAAATCTGCATCACCAGCCATGAACCCAGCCCGCAGGCCCGGCAGGTTTGAACGTTTTGACAGAGAGTTGAACGTAATAACATTTGCAAATGAACCAATGTCCATTGCAGCTTCCAATATGCCAATGGGAGGCGTTTCTCTGTAGATCTCAGAATAGCATTCATCCGCGAAGATCATGAAGTTGTGCTTCGCAGCTTGTTTGATCAAGCCTGTCCAATAGTCTTTAGATGCGCAATTGCCTTGAGGGTTTGCTGGGGAAGCGACGTAGACTGCAACAGTGTTTTCCAATGTTTGGGCCGTTATTGCACTGAAGTTCGGCAACCCTTCCAGTTCAGCTTGGTCAAACTCGGGTGGTGAGAGGAATGTACACCCTGCAGCGCTGGCTGCTGCTGCGTAGGTTTGGTAAAATGGGTTGGGAGAAAACACAATTGGGCTTTCGACAGGCTTGCGTCGACAAGCTTCAAACAAGGCAAAGAAGAGCCCTTCGCGGGAACCATTGAGCGGCAGAATTGCGTTTTCTGGATTTATTGCGCCTTGCAAATCATATCGTTTGTCGAGCCAACGGCTCACAGAGTTACGAAACTCGGCGCTACCTTTTATAGGTGGGTATCGACGGAAATCAGCCAGATTCTTTGTAAGAACGTCACCTACAAATGGCGGAATTTGGTGCCGTGGTTCACCGACTCCCAGATCAATTGGAGACAGTGAAGGCTGCGTATCCTCGAGCAAAGCGGCCAAGCGTTGAAACGGCGAGTTTGGCAACGATAAAGATGCCGAACTACCATTTTTGCTGCTTGAAATGATTTTATCGGACGATGCCGAACTCATAAAACTATACCCGGAAATACGCAAAACTCCCGAACATAATAGGGTGTTTTGGTTAAGCGCCCTTTAACCAAGAAACTTTGCTGTAATTTTAGGATAATTGATTTTTGCACCACCATAGAAAAAGGCCCGGATGGGAAACATCCGGGCCTTCAAGGCACAAGTCATAGGAGGGAGCTTGAGCGCCTTATTTCTCTTAGTGGAGCTACATACGTTGGCTACCTTGGCCAAATTCTGGGTAGGCTTCTATGCCCACTTCAGCTTTGTCCATGCCCATAACTTCATCTTCTTCGCTTGCACGAATGCCCATTGTTCCTTTGAGGAGGGCCCAAACGATGGAGGATGCTACGAATGTAAAGATACCAATTGATGCGACACCAACGAACTGGACCCAATAACTCGCATCGCTGTTGCTGAATGGAACAACCATAGTTCCCCAGATACCAGCTAAAAGGTGAACCGGGATGGCACCGACAACATCATCGATTTTAAATTTGTCGAGCATTGGTACTGCAAACACCACGATCACGCCGCCAACACCGCCAATTATGATTGATTGTAGAATGCTTGGTGCAAGTGGTTCTGCTGTAATGGACACCAGGCCGGCAAGTGCGCCGTTGAGTGCCATTGTCACGTCTACTTTCTTGTAGATGATCTGCGTCAGAATGATTGCTGTTACAACACCACCGCAGGCAGCCAGATTGGTGTTTACAAAGATACGTGAGATGTCGGTAACGTCACCGATTGTTCCCATTGCAAGCTGAGATGCACCATTGAACCCGAACCAACCAAGCCACAAAATGAATGTGCCAAGTGTTGCGAGCGGAATTGATGAGCCTGGCATAGGAATGACCTGACCGTTTGGACCATATTTGCCCTTACGTGCACCAAGGAATATTGCACCAGCCAAAGCAGCCCAACCGCCGACAGAGTGAACAAGGGTAGAACCTGCAAAGTCAGAGAAGCCCATTACGTCGAGCCAACCTGTTCCCCATTCCCAAGAACCAGTGATTGGATAAAGAACACCAGTTAGGACTGCTGTGAAAATTAGGAAAGGCCAAAGTTTTATGCGTTCGGCAAGCGTTCCAGAGACAATGGACGCAGTCGCCGCACAGAATACCATCTGGAATAGCCAGTCAGAGGCACCAGAATAGCCGGTCGCAAGGTCATTTGCTCCGACAGCTTCGATACTCTTTGGCAACGGAGTACCGAAATAGCCTCCGTCAACACCGGAATACATCAGATTGTATCCGATGAACCAGAACATCAAACCTGAAATCGAATACAGGGAGATGTTTTTAAGGCATTGCATTGATACGTTTTTGCTTCGGACCAGTCCTGCTTCCAGCATGGCAAAACCAGCAGCCATAAACATTACGAGGAAACCGCCGATCAGAAATAATAGCGTATTGAAGATATAGGCTGTGTCAGCAACAGTTGCGAATTCAGCAGCTGCATCTTGCCCAAAAGCAGCGCTAGTGCACAAGGCAAGGGCCCCAACAGCCGCGCCTGCTTTTTTGAAAATCGAAGACATCATTTTACTCATTCCTTAGGTCTTGTTCTTTAAACCGTGCTAAACTTAAAGCGCTTCTGAGCCGCTCTCGCCTGTGCGAATACGCACGGCAGAATCCAGTGAGTAGGAGAAGATTTTGCCATCTCCAATTTGGCCGGTTTTCGCAGCGCCTGCGATGGCTTCGATGACTTGCTCAGCCAGCTCGTCGCCGACAGCAACTTCAACCTTCAATTTTGGTAAAAAGCTCACTGCATATTCGGTTCCACGGTAAATTTCCGTGTGGCCCTTTTGGCGGCCGTAGCCCTTAACTTCGGTCACTGTAAGACCCTGCACGCCAATTGCTGTTAGCGCATCGCGTACTTCATCGAGCTTAAACGGCTTGATGATTGCCATGATGATTTTCATATACTCGCTTCCCGTTCTGTGGTGCCTGTTGTTGCCTCGAAGGCTTCAATTCGCCCCATTTGGTTGACACCTGTTCATTTCGGGCTGTGCCTTACGTAAAACACACGCAAGGTACAGCTGACAGTACTTATTCAAGCATCGTGCCAGACTCGAAGAACGGAGGGTTTTTTTTATTAAATTATTGTTTTTAATGATTTTTTAAGAATAAATTTTATGCTTTTGCCTAGTAATTGCCTTCTCAGTGAGAGACCATATTATGTGCAGCGCAGCAAGAAAGACTAAAATATAGGCATATAAATAAATATGCCTATATTTTAGTCTTTCTTGCGAATAAGGCCTTCTTGCGCGACAGATGCAACAAGGGTTCCATCTGTTTTGTACAGAGTTCCGCGACAAAAGCCTCTTGCATTTGAGGAGCTTGGACTATCTTGCGAATAGAGCATCCATTGATGAGCATCAAATGGGCGGTGGAACCACATTGCATGGTCCAAACTGGCCACTTGAAGGTGACCAGTGAACATGTTCATGCCATGTGCAAACAAGGATGTGTCTAGCAATGTCATATCTGACATATAAGCAAGAGCGCACTTGTGAAGAGCCTGGTTGTCTGGCAATGGACTGCTGCTTCGGACCCAAATATGCTGCTGAGGTGGCAGCTTATCTCGGCTGATATAATGTTTGAGGCTGACCGGACGAAACTCTATCGGACGATCGCGTTCCCAATAACGCTTTACCGATGCAGGTACATTAAGTTGGCTCAACATCAATGCCTTCATATCAGCTTCGCCCAATAACTCATCCGGCCTTGGAATATCAGGCATGTCTATTTGATGCTCCATGCCTTTTTCGCCGAATTGAAAGGAGGCCGACATCATGAATATTTCAAAACCGTGCTGAAATGCCACCACACGTCTTGTGCAAAAACTGCGACCATCCCGAACCCGTTCAACTTGATAGGTAATGGGAATGGTTGGATTGCCTGGCCTTAAGAAGTAAGCATGCAAGGAGTGAACCGTGCGTTTACCGACTGTGCGTGATGCCGCGACCAATGCCTGCCCAATAACCTGACCTCCATAAACCCGCTGCCAGCCATCTTTCGGACTTTCACCACAGTATGTGTCAGGCCCGATCTGCTCTAGGTCGAGGATGCTTATCATCCGATCTACCGCGTTCTCTTTACCTGATGGTTTGGACTGGCTCATCGAGGCAAAAGGCTCTTGGCGTACTGAATTGAAGGTTTTTGCATATTTATTCCAAAACGGATGTGGTCTGTGATTTGTCAGCCCCAAGCTGCTGAAAGCCTTTGCTTGTGTCAATACCAGCGCAAGCTAAGTTCAAATTGACAATTCTGTATAGAAAAACTGCATCTTCCCTTTGATTAGCGTGATAAAAGAGCCATCTGTAGTATCAATACGTTTAACTTCAGGACGTCTCTTATGGTCAGTTCAGCAAGAAATTCACATCAGAAAACAGTGTTTGATGTTGTTATAGCAGGTGCAGGGTATGCTGGCATAGCAATGGCTTTGGCGCTGAAAACATCGCTTCCGGAGTTTCGTGTTGGCATTATTGATCCACGAGATCCGCGCGCGCCTTCTAAAGATCAGCGTTCATCTGCCATAGCGTCTTCAGGACGAAATTTGTTTCGTGCCCTAGGTGTTTGGGACCCAATGGTTGCTGATGCTCAACCAATAAACGAGATGATCGTTACCGACAGTGAAACCGGTAATGCTGTGCGTCCAGTGTTCCTTACATTTGAAGGAACCCCGGAAGACGAAGAACCCTTTGCCCATATGGTTCCTAACCAAACAATGGTTAGAACGCTATCTGCCGCTGCCGAAAAGCTGGGCTTGGAATTCTTTACGCCAAATAGTGCTACCCATTTTATCGAAGAAGGCCCATTTCAAACTCTTACCTTAAAAAGTGGTGCAACAATAAAAACCCGTTTGCTGGTTGCTGCCGATGGTGTTCGCTCGGCTTTGCGAGAATTATCTGGCATTCAAACGGTGGGTTGGAAATATGGCCAAAGCGCTATTGTGTGCACCATTGCTCACACAGAACCCCATCACGGTAAGGCTTGGGAACATTTCATGCCTGCGGGCCCGTTTGCCATTTTGCCATTGCCTAACGATGGTGAGAAGCATCGCTCATCGCTGGTGTGGACAGAGACCGACGCCGATGCGCGCCGTCTAGTGGATGGTGATGAGTTCACGTTCCGTATGGAGCTGGAGCGCCGCATTGGCAACGAGCTTGGCACTCTATCGGTTGCCAGCCCGCGTCAATGCTTTCCGCTTGGTTTAATGGTTGCGCGGAATTTCGTTAGGCCCCGTTTTGCGCTTCTTGGAGATGCCGCCCATGGCATTCACCCAATTGCAGGGCAGGGTCTTAACCTTGGTCTGCGCGATGTCGCAGCGCTGACAGAGACAATAGTGGACGCCGCGCGCCTTGGGCTTGATTTTGGGACCTTGGACGTTTTGCAGAACTATGAGCGGTGGCGCCGGTCCGACACAGTTCAAATGGCGGCAACGACGGATATTCTCAACCGCCTCTTCTCCAATAACTTACCGCCGCTGAGGTTAGCTCGTACGATTGGTCTTGGTCTTGTGGACCGGATGCCAGGCCTGAAAAAACGTTTTATCGGCGAGGCGGCGGGCAGCCGGTCGCAGCCCAAGCTCCTTCAGGGAGAAGTTATTTAGTATGCATATTCCTCCGCCGGTTTTTGCCCTGGGTGCAGTTCTCATTCTCTACGGCGGTGATAAAATCCTGCCGAGCCTTTCCATTCACCCTCAGGGACAATGGTTTGTTGGTTTATTCTGCGTTGTGATTGGTGTTGCAGTCGCGGTGATTTCGGTTGGAATATTTCGAAAAAAGAAAACCACTATTACCCCTGTCCACCCTGAAAAGGCCTCAACATTGGTTACGAGTGGTGTCTATAATTACACCCGTAACCCCATGTATTTGGGCATGGCTTTTTGTGTTGCCGGAATTGGGATCGGCCTTGGCTCGCTGCTGACACTCGTGGTGCTGCCGATCTTTGTTTGGCTCATAACCCACATCCAGATAAGCATTGAAGAGGAAGCTCTGGAGAAACGCTTTGGAGAGGCTTATAAGGACTACGCGTCCAAAGTCCGCCGCTGGGTTTAATGAGTTTAAATTTGCGCGGTCATTTCAACAAGGTTGTCCGCGATGCCCTATTATCTCGCAATTTATAATTTTGGCATTTTCGCGAAACCTTCAGAGCATTCGGCAAATGATGATTGGCATGCGCGCGAGGGGCCGATATTTGACAAGTTGACAAAAGCACCAGGCTTCATTGATCGGTCCGGATATGACGGTGAACCGGGACCTAATAGTTGGGGTACGCAGGTGCTTCCGCGCTTTTATGAAGAACGCGGTGATGGTTGGGCACCAGCTACCTTGTCGATGTGGGAAAGCTTAGAGGCGCTTTTTAATTTTACCTATACAGGCCTGCATAAAGAAGCCTTTGCAAGGGGCAAGCAATGGATGGTCCGTGGAGACTGGCCACCTTATGTGCTTTGGTGGGTGCACCACAACCACCAACCCAATTGGGCAGAAGGAGTTGAACGTTTTGAGCACCTTCATGACCACGGACCAACAGCTCATGCCTTCAATTTCAAACGGGCTTTTCGCGTCGATGGAGAGCCGCTACAATCTGTAACCAGAACATAAAAACCTGACATTTGGACATTTATAAACTCTGCCACCGAGTATGTGTCGATCGCAAAAGATGCCCAAGTCGATTCTCGGTAAGCTAGCGGCGCGTTGCCAAGAAGCTGACTAAGTTAATCGTATTGATTGTCCTATTTGCGTCCATCGTGGTCACCTGTGTGTATGTTGTTTAGATTTTCTGTTTAAACAGGTTTTGCGCATCGACTTTAGAAATTGGGGACGTGAATGTCAGAAGAAGGTCATCGACTCGATCCACAAGATTGGGATGAATTCTCCAAAGAAATGCACAGACTTCTAGATCAATGCCTTGACAGAATGCAATCGGCCCGAGAACTGCCATGGCAACCAAAACCTGATGATGCTGCGGACAGATTCAACCTGGATACCGACCAGAAGGGAACTGGATTTAAATCCACATTCGATCAACTGACCAACGATGTTATGCCATATGCAACAGGTAACACTCATCCAGGATTTTTTGGTTGGGTGCATGGCACAGGACTGCCCGTTTCAGTTGGTGCCGAGTTGGTAGCTGCAACCATGAACAGCAACTGCGGTGGTCGTGATCATGGCGCCATCGAGGTAGAACGTGCTGTTCTTGATTGGCTCTTACGTATTTCTGGTTTGCCCGAAAACGCTTCCGCGATTTTGACTACAGGAACATCTCAGGCGACTATTCTTGCATTAAGCGCTGCCAGAACGCTGCTTTTTGGGGCTCATGTACGTCAGATTGGAATAAGATCTCTACCTCAGATATCCGTATATGTTCGTAGCGGTACACATTCTTGTGTTGCTCAGGCTCTTGATGCCATGGGCCACGGCTCTGAAGTGCTTCGGGTGGTTGCAGTGGATGATGATTTGAGAATGGATGTCTCGGCTCTTAAAGAGGCCGTGTTCGAAGATCGTGCAGCAGGCAGATTGCCAATGGCGGTTGTTGGCACCGCTGGCGCCGTCAATACAGGAGCTTTTGATCCCATTAATGATTTAGCAGATTTCTGCAATGACGAAAATATTTGGTTGCACATTGATGGGGCATTTGGGTTCTGGACTGTGCTAGCAGATGAACCATGGAAACATTTAGCTAGCGGCATGAACCGTGCCAATTCCATTGCTTGCGATTTCCATAAATGGATGTCTGTCCCATATGATTGCGGTGCTTGCATGATTTATGATCGAGACGTTCATCGCGAGACCTTTTCATCAAGGCCTTCTTATTTGGCTTCTCAAGAGCGTGGACTTGCAGGAGGTGATCTATGGTTTTGTGATTATGGGCTTGAATTGTCCCGTGGATTTCGTGCGCTGAAAGTCTGGGCTGCCATCAAGGCAATCGGTGTAAAAGCCTTTGGAGAGGCTATTACCGACAATTGCAAACAAGCTTACTTGATGGGTGAACTGGTCAAACAATCAGATGTTCTTGAACTTGTGCACCCCGTGGTGTCCAATTTGTGCTGTTTTTCTGTCATTGGGCGAGATCCTAATGAAGTTGCGGCACTGCTTCAACTGTCCGGTGAGGTCGTTTTTTCAACCACTGTCATAAAGAACACTCCCTGCTTGCGCGCAGCGATCGTAAACCACAGAACTACATTAAAGCACGTGCATGCTGCAGTTGAGGCCGTAGAAAGATTGGCTAGGAAATAAGTTGCTACCAACTTGGGATGGGTTTTCAGGGCGGTAGGAGAAAGTTGCACCTGGTCGCATTGACCGACTTCTAACGAGGAACGTTCATTTTTGTTTCGCAGCATAATTTGATAGCGTTATTTAGATGCAAAGCTTTTCAGTAAGACGGCGCGGTATGGTCAATCTTTTGGAAACTACCACAATCTCTCGGCAAATTTAATTGGGAGGTTAAGAGCATGAAATCTATTTTACTAGCACTGTCAGTTGCTGTTGGAGCATTGGGCGTATCGACTGCATGGGCAGCAGATTTGCCGCCACTTGTACCGCAGTCAAGCCCACAACAGGTGGTAGACGAACACTTGGATGCATTGAACAAATGCGACTGGAACCGGCTTATGGCGCAGTATCCGCCTGAAGTTTTGATCATTATCGCCGATGGCGCATCGTTTCGTGGTCGAGAAGCCGTTGGTGAGTTATTCAAAGGGTTTTGTAAGTCTAAAGCTGATGGCGGTCTGAACGGCCTGCAATTCACGACGTTGAGCACTTTTACTGTAGAGGGCACGTTGAACGTGATCTGGGAAGCCGATGCCGACTTCCTGGCAGAACCATATAAGGGCGCAGATGCATACGTCACCAAGGATGGCTTTATGTATGCACAGGTCACCACCTTTGACGGCTCCAAGCTGAAATTCAAATAATTCGTGTAATTTAAAAGTAAGCGCGGCCATGCAAAATAATTTGAGCATGGGTGCGTAACTGTCTTAGCTGGGCGTTGTGCCTCTAAAGACCAACCGCACCAGCCACCCATTTTCGCTTCTGTTCCATCGCCGATAAGTGCTGCAAACTCACAAGGGTCTTCGGTGTCGTTTTCACGACGACGATAGTGGTATAAATTTATACATATAGGTTTGATGTCACCCACAGCAGCATTGACATCCAATGTGAACGGCCGGGATTGCGATCTGCTGTGCTTTCTCGCCAACGAGGTCGGAAAGTAATTCCTCACTAAAATGATCAATATGTTCGCGTGTAACGAGGATAATATCAGTGCTCGAGCAATTTGCATAAGCGGCAGTTTCACCAACGAGATCTGCATAGACTATGCCAGCGGCCGTATTCATGACGAATAAAGCGCGGCTCACTGGGTGAGCAGAGATTTCTCCACTATCGGCCATGAAACTTGCTGGCGGGTCAAAGTCATACCAAATTGCTTTGGTTGTCAGAACAAGCATCTTTTGATTTTCAAAGATCAAAATTGACCGAATGCATTCCTTCAAATGTCAAACGTGGCTTCCGTGAACCTAGTTTAACAAATCGACCAAATGAGGAATCAATGGAATATCCGCCGCGGGCATATCGTAATCGCGAAGATCTTTTGCACGAACCCATTTGAGGGCCTGATTTTCTTTGCCAATATTTGTGCCAAGGTCGGCAGGGGCTTCATATCGCCGACAAATATAAAGGGGCATTAGTAGATGAAAATTATCATAGGTGTGGCTTGCAAAAGTGAGTGGGGCAAGACAGGGAATGGTGGCTGTGACGCCAAGTTCTTCTGCTAATTCGCGAACTAAAGATTCTTCGGGGGTTTCACCAGACTCTACCTTTCCTCCAGGGAATTCCCAAAGACCTGCCATGGCTTTGCCTTCAGGACGTTGCGCCAGCAAAATCCTGTTGTCTGCATCCAACAATGCGCAGGCCGTGACGAGTAGAATTTTCTTATCTGTCATGAATTTACTTATGCTTTCAAACTGCGATAGGCATAGCGATAGCTTTCCACAAAGCCTAGAGATTCATATAATTTGCGCGCCGGCATATTGTCAGCCTCAACCTGTAGCCATGCTGTTGAGGCTCCTTCGTTTTTGCCCCAACTCAATGCAGCCTTGCTAAGTGCCCTACCAAGGCCCTGCCTGCGTGCGGAGGCGGCGACAGCTAATCCAAAAAGTCCAACAAGGTTTTTTTGCACCACAGAAACTGCGACGCCGATACAAGAACTGTTGTGTGTAACTTGAATGAATTGAACGGGTTTTTCAATTTGGTTCAAGGTTTGGGTAATGGTGTCGCGATCTTTGGCCTTGTCCATGGTCAAAGCCATATAATTGTTGATCCATTCTATAGCTGGATGATCAAAGCACTCAAATTCTGCATGAGCGCGATTTGGATCCGAGTTAAAATCCTCAGCAAGTCTCGTCGTCATGACAATGCTCTCAGAAAAGGGTTCGCTCCAGCGCGAACCCGATGTTGCTGATAACAGATTGGGTGGCGTCAGCGGCGTAGTGCGCAGTGTGGGTTGTACTCCCACGGATTCAAAAACAGACTGCGCCTTTTGCAAGCGTTCCGTTACATTGTCGCTATCGTTTTCACTAAGGCAATTAATGGAGTTTGTGCGCTTGTAGGGCAATTTTGAGGACAATCGGATGAGCCAACTGCCATCTTCAATCACCTGTTCTGCGGGCCAAGATGCAAAGCCAGCCAGTTCTAACTCTTTAATCGATAGATTAGCTTCTATAGTCGCCATTAATTGCCACATAGTCCTTTGTAAGATCGCAAGTCCAAACGGTTGCTGAACCCTTGCCAAGGCCGATATCCACGCGAATATGAATCTTCTGTTGTTTCATGACCTGGCTTGCCGCATCTTCTGAATAATCATCATCGCGCATACCTTGTTCAGCAACGCGTATGCCGCCGAAATAGATAGCAAGACGATCGCGATCAGCAGGTTCGCCGGCCTTGCCGACAGCCATGACGATGCGCCCCCAATTAGCGTCTTCACCAGCAATTGCAGTTTTCACAAGTGGCGAGTTGGCAACGGAAAATGCAATTTTCTTGGCTGAAGCGTCGCTTTCTGCGCCGGTAACATTGATTTCAACCAATTTGCGCGCCCCTTCGCCATCACTCACTACCTGCAGAGCAAGGTTTTTAAGGGCCCTTTGCAGCGCCGCGTCAAAACCACCAAGGTCTGTTGTGTTGCTAAGTGCACGTGTACCTGGCAACGAGAATACGAGAACCGTGTCGCTGGTGGAGGTGTCACTATCGACGGTAATAGCGTTGAATGTTGTGTTGACGTGTTTGCTTAAGACGGCTTGTAAAACGCTTGCAGGCAATGGCGCATCAGTAAATAAGAATGATAGCATGGTTGCCATGTCGGGTTGTATCATGCCAGCGCCCTTGGCCATGCCAAAGATCTTGTATGATTTACCATCTATCTCAAAGCTCTCTTGAACAAGCTTTGGATAGGTATCTGTTGTCATAATGGTTCGTGCGGCATTTTCCCAGTCTGCTGCAGAAGCGCTTCCCGTATTCGCTAGGTTTTCTATGACAGCGCCGAATTTATCGGCTGGAAGTGGTTCGCCGATAACACCAGTGGAGGCAAGAAACACATCTTCGGCTGAACAGCCAACCGCGTTTGCGGCAAGCGTCGCAGATGTTTGCACCGCTTCGTGCCCCTTTTGTCCTGTAAATGCATTCGCGTTCCCAGAGTTCACAAGGAGCGCCATTGCAGTGGCGCGTCCCAGTTGGGTTTTGCACCAGTCGACGGGCGCTGATGGGCAGCGTGAGAGCGTAAAGACGCCGGCAACTTGGGCCTCGTGTTCAAATCGAACCAGCAACACGTCATCGCGGCCTCTGTATTTTATTCCCGCTTCAGCGGTGGACAAATATATCCCATCCATTATCGCAAGTTGAGGAGTGGATTTGGGTGCCAGTGGTGAAATCGCAGTTGATGTCATGCTGGGTGCTCTTGCTGAAACGCGTCAAAATCAATCGCTTCTTATCGGTTAAAAAACTGATGGAGAAAAGCACCAATTCATAGTTTGCGGGTTTGGATTACCAAATTGGCCGAAAGTAGTTTGCCTAAACTCTTGCTATAGGGCTTCTGACCTTCGTCAACTTGCCATTATCGCACAATGCAACCTCGACGGATTGGGACTGCCGGTGGTATGGCTCTGGCCCCTCAAAAGGTGAAACACTCCTATGAATATTGCGTTGGAATTTTACATCATTGGCGCTGTCGCTGTGTTGATGACTGGAATATCCAAAAGTGGTTTTGCAGGTGGGTTGGGTGTCTTGGCCGTACCTGCAATGTCGCTTTTTGTGACGCCGCAAATGGCCGCGGCAATTATGTTGCCAATACTTGTTGCGATGGACGTAGCAAATGTCTGGCGTTATCGGAAAGATTGGGTGCGCCGTGCCGTTTATTTATTGGTGCCTGGCGCGATTATTGGCATTGGGATTGGAGCTGCGACATTCCACTTGTTTAATCCTGCAATGCTAAAAATTGGCATTGGATTGTTGGCGTTTTGGTTTTTTGCAAATTTCTTATTGCAACGGCGCAGCACCGCTGAGCCCAAGACCTTCAATGGGTTTACAATTACCCTTGCTGGGTTGGTTTCTGGCCTCACTAGCTTCATTGCTCATGCAGGAGGCCCACCGGTGAAAGGGTATTTACTAAGCCAGAACTACGAAAAATCTCAATTTGTTGGGACCAATGGTGTGTTCTTCTTTTTGGTGAACAGCTTGAAGGTAATTCCATATTTTTATTTAGGGCAATTCACCACAGAAAGCCTTCAGATCAGTCTAGGGTTTGCACCGTTCGTTCCGATTGGAATTTTCATTGGATTTCATTTGCACAAAATAGTCAGTCAGACGGTCTTTACCAATATTGCATACGGATTTTTATTGTTGTCTGGGATCAAACTTCTTTGGGATGGCGTGGCCGATATTCTATGAAATATTGAAGTTGATGAAGTCAATCGACGACAATTTTGACGAGGCTGCCAGGGCGCAACCCAGCACCATCCTGTACTGCATTCAAGATTAGGAACAGGCTACGTTTGCGATCAACCCCACGCATTTGGGAGGCCATAGACGCAACAGTATCGCCTGGGCGAACTTGTACTGTTTTCAAGGAAAGTGGTTTCAGTCTGGCTGTTTCAATGCGTCCCAAATGGCGGAAACTTGATAAGGTCTTATCAGCATCTGAACGCAGATCAGTTGCCTTGTCCGCATTGGCAAATATGAAACGATAGGTCGCTCCCTTGTGACGAATAATCACAATACGGAAACGCCATCCTTTTGCACGAGCATCTGCAGTTGCAGCCTCCAATCCACCTATGGTTTTACCTTCTATTGTGGATGTGATTAGACCATTCACCCAACCCGAAGCCATGTAGTCGATAAGTGGCTGACGTGATGGAATTTGAACGCCGTCAAAACGCACTGCGGTGCCTTTTTTGTCAGCGGCTAAGACTGCTTCTGATGTGTTCTCCAGCGTGTAACCCTTTGGCAATTCGAATGAAAAGCCAAGTTTGGGATGAAGGTATGAGCGACCGCGCACATATCCTTCAGATGGGTCATCGCCAAATGTCATTCCGTCGATTGCATCAAGATAGCGCAATTTTTCCTGCGTACGGTCGGTTCTGGACGTAAATTTTCGCGCTGTTTCAGTAACTTGCGAGATACGTGCTGGTGTCGCCGGATGTGAAGCGAGGAAATTGGGGCTGTTGGCATTGCTGGACAGGCTTGCTGCTCGGAACCGGCTGTAGCGTCCCATGCTTGTCAGGAAGCGCGCAGCTGCATAAGGATCGAGACCGGCACGAGCCATCATCTCCACGCCTATGCGGTCTGCCGCCAGCTCTTGGCCGCGTGAGAAACTTGCAAGAGAAACTTGGCTCGAGGTCAAGGCAATTTGCCCTTCTTCCTCATCTGCAATTACGTCAGTTACAACCTTGTTAACAAGCTTTGCCTGCCGCGCGCGTTGCTGGCGCTGGAACGCGTGGTTCTCGGTGACATGTGCCATTTCGTGGGACAAAACGGCCGCCACCTCTGAAGTGTCATTTGCAAGCGCGAGAAGCCCGCGCGTAACGTATAAATATCCACCAGGCAGGGCGAAGGCATTTACGACAGGAGAGTTTAAAACTGTGAGGCGGTAGTTTTGTCTTGGTGCGGAAGAAGATGAAACCAATTTTGAGGTGACATCATCAAGCAGAGCTTCAACTTTTTTATCACGGTAAATTCCACCATACGCAGCCACCACGCGCGGGTGTTCGCGCTTGCCAACAGAAGCGCCAGCATTGGGGCCAAACCCGGAGAGGCTGGGTGAACCTCCAAATGTATTGCATGCCGATAAAAGTGGAAGGAGCAAAGTAAGGAATAAAAGAGTAACAACCGGGCGCACGATACCGTTTACCTGCGCGCGAAAACGCCAGACAGGTAGCCATTTATGCAGAATTGGCGTTAGCCAACTTTGAAAAAATCGACTTGTCATATTGGCAAGTCTGCCTACTCCATAATCACTATCTGGGCGGCATCAAAGACGTCAATCATGGGCCCGCCATTGGACTGTATCACGCCACGCACTTCTATGCGCTTGTCTTCCAGTCTTTTTATGGTCAAACCTTGTTCAATCAAACGTTTTTCTACGCGCGCTGTCACTCTTACTGTAAAATCGCGGGAGAAATTGTCGCCAAAATTCAAATAGCGCCAACGCCCACTTTTGCCTGTACTTAACACACGGCCACTAATGATTCCGTAACGGCCTTCTGCGCTTTCTATCTCAAGATTATCTGCTTCACCAACAATTAATGCGATGCTTTGTTCCGCGGGCGCTCCAAAGATGTCTTGGCGCAACACTTGTGACCAAAAACCTTTGCTGGAAGTGATCGCTTTGTTTTCAAATTCACGCAACTCGTCCGCACAACTCGTTCGGTCTGGATATATATATAGGAACGCAGTTCCCATAGACAAAATTTCCGCCTGAAGCCATGGTTCTTCGCTTGATCGCTGGCTCTGACTTGGAGACAACATAAAATGAGCGGCGATAGAGCCAGTATGGTCCGCTTTCTGGGCTGCAGGGTACGGAGTCACAGTTCGACCTCTGAACGATGAAAGTGCCGTGTTTTTTTGTGCAAACATCAGCCAAACTCCTGAGAGGCGCATTTTGCGTCCATCTTCTAGTTGAACCAGCCCCAAATGATCGATAGATGCAATACGTCCTGTTGGGGCTGGAGATAGTCCGCACGATTTGAGGGCATTTTCAGCGGTCGCATAGTCAGCTTTTGCCTGTTGAGAATATGCTGTCGCCACGATTAGTGTAACGACCAATATTGCTTTCGAATTTAATCGTCTGATCGCTTGCCCATAAAACTGGGACGTGCAGGAGAATAACATGATGGAAAATCAATTTTTTTGAATCAATAGGTAATAGCGTTTAGCTTTAACGCTGCCGTCTTCATGATACAATTGCAGTGATGTATTTGGATGAGCTCTATTTTGCCGTAATCCGGTTTTATTTGGTGGCCAACCACGATTCCGTGATTTGCCCTAATGAAATATCAACCATATCCTGTGTTTATCGAGCACAGATCGCAGTCTTATCAGGTAGCAGTAGCCTTGGTGTTTTTATTCAACATATTTGAGCACGGTGCCAAAATCGTTCGTCTTACGGTCGGTGTTGGTCTTTGCGCTTTCTTAGCCGCATGTAACCCAAACCTTGAATTTGACGACCGTCATACAAAACCACTTTCAAGCGCTACGAAAACACGTCTTGAGAATTTGAAGATGACTGCTGGCTCGCCCATGGTGGTTCGAATTTTCAAAGAAGAAGCGGAGTTGGAAGTATGGAAATGGCGTAAGTTTGATCGAAAATATGCGCTCTACAAGAAGTACGATATCTGTGCATACTCTGGCGAACTTGGCCCTAAAATTAAAGAGGGCGATCGTCAGGCACCCGAAGGTTTTTATACCATCGTTCCAGGCTTGATGAACCCTAAGTCAAACTATTATCTCGCCTTTAATCTAGGGTTTCCTAACGCATTTGATCGTGCACACAAACGCACGGGATCTCACCTCATGGTTCATGGCTCTTGTTCGTCACGTGGTTGCTATGCCATGGAAGATGATCAGATTGAGGAGATATATCAGTTAGGCCGAGAGAGCTTCAGCGCTGGACAACGTTCTTTTCAGGTGCAGGCCTTTCCGTTCCGTCTAACGAAATCGAATTTGTCTAAGCATGCCAACAATCGCCACATTGAGTTTTGGCGCATGTTGAAAGATGGATACGACCATTTTGAAGCTACAAAACAACCGCCAAAAGTGGATGTTTGTGAAAGGCGCTACATCTTTAATGCCAAGATCTCCGAAGGCGACAAGTTTGTCGCTGATGCGCAATGTCCAGCCTATATTGTGCCTGAAAAAATTGGTCGTGCGGTGGCTAAATATCGCGGAGAGGCATATGTGCCACAAACACCGCTTGAGCCTGATATTCTTAGTTCAGCAGCGTCACAACCAAAAGCTGTCGCACAAAGCATGCCAGCGCCAATCGTGGTTCCTGCAGTTGCCACTCCGGTTGCAAATCCCGCGGCGGTTTCGACGGCACCAGCTTGGGTAGAGCCAGAGCCGGAGAAAAAGGGTCTCTTTTCGAAGCTTTTCCGTCGGTAGGAAAGCCTTTGGTTATAGGGGCCAGACAAGCAAAATTGTTGGCACAGATACCGCAATAACAATTATTTCAAGCGGTAACCCCATACGCCAATAATCACCAAAACGATAACCGCCTGGGCCCATTATCAATGTATTGTTTTTGTGCCCAATGGGCGTCAGAAATGCACAGGATGCTGCTACTGCCACAGCCATCAGAAATGGATCTGGACTGACATTAAGGGCGTTTGCAATGTTAACGGCGATAGGGGCTGCTATTACAGCTGTTGCCGTGTTGTTCAACAAATCAGACAGTGACATGGTAACTACCATAAGGACTGTAAGAACAACGGGTGCGGAATACCCTGCCGTTAGCGATATGATGCCATTTGCAATGAGCTCTGTACCACCGGAGGCCTCTAGAGCTGAGCCAAGGGGGATCATGGAGCCGAGTAGCACAATTACAGGCCATTCAATTTGCTCATAGACGGATGAGATGGGAACGATTTTCAGCAAAACATAAAGAATGACCACCACAGCTAGAGCGACCGCAAGCTGCAGCAAGCCAAACGATGCAAGTGCGATGGCGGCCCCAAACAGCGCAACAGCAAGGCCCGCCTGTTTGTGTTGGGTCACGTTAAGTCCGCGTTCCTTCAAAGGTAGGACCCCAAGCCAACCTGCGACGCTAGGCAGATGTTCAGAGGCACCCAACAGCAAAAGCACATCGCCGCTTTCAATAGGAAGCCGGCGGACCCTATCGCGGAAGCGTTTGCCTTTTCGCGCAACACCCAAGAGCGTAGTGTTTTGTCGATAGAGCAATTTAATATCGTTTGCTGATCGACCGACGATTCGGCTGTCATCTGGGACAACCACTTCCATAAGCGCCATGCCTTCAGAAGCTGCGCTTGCATGCTTTTCTTCTCCAATGAAGGAGAGTTTCATAGCTGCGCGGAATTTATCTATGGAGGTTGGTGGGGCCTCCACAACTAGCATATCGCCATCGCGGATCTCATTGGTGCGTGCTCTTCCGGGTAAGCGACGTCCATTTCGTACTAATCCGAGTACAGCAACATCGGCTTCATCAGCAGCTTCATCCAGATCACGAACCATTTGTCCCAATATTGGACTGTCTTCACCCACAATTAGTTCAGCAACATAGCCATCCAGTGATGCCATGGCATCAACGGCGTCCTGCTTACTGTCGTCGATTGGCAACAGACGCCAACCTACAAGTGCGATGAACGCTATCCCGGCAATGGAGCAGGCGATCCCAACCGGTGCAAAATCAAACATCCCGAAAGGTGCACCAAGAACTGTTTCGCGATAGGCAGCGATAATAATGTTTGGGGGCGTTCCAATCAGTGTGATCATGCCCCCCAAAATGGTGGCAAAAGCTAACGGCATAAGCGTTATCGCAACAAGACGCTTGGCCTTGCCCGCAGCTTGCATATCCACGGGCATGAGAATAGCTAAGGCAGCAACGTTGTTGATGAAAGCGGATAGTATGCCGCCAACACTTCCCAGTATCACGATATGTTGCTGTACGGGGCGTTCCTGAGCAAGGAGCCTACGTGTAATGAGATCAATCGCCCCGGAGTTGATCAACCCTCTTGAGACGACAAGAACCAATGCAACAATTACGGTTGCAGGGTGGCCGAATCCAGAGAACGCGTCTTTGTAAGGAACAACGCCTACAATCAAAGCCAGAACAAGCGCGCAGAACGCAACAAGATCGTAGCGAAACTTTCCCCATAAAAGCATGACAAAAACAGCGGCAAAGAGGCCAAATAGAAACATCTGCTCAAAAGTCATGGTGCCGTTTTGTCCTGTAACGTGAATTGTTGGAAGACTATGACAATTCTAAACTTTGATCGACGTTACATCGATCAAAAATCTCTGCATTGTTGGTGTTTTTTTCTATGCATATTTGTCGTTACCAAACAATGGTTTTGTTCACCGCCGTCTGGCATTGCCCGCAATGCGAATGAGCGCATCGCCTAGATGAGCGGTTGCAAGATGTTGTTGCTGACGGCTTTTTAGTACTGCGTTTGACAAGAGCCCAAGAGCGCGATCCAACCGAGCAACATTCCAAAGACTAAGTTGTTTGCGAACAGCATCTTTGCGTTTGAAGAAAATGGGTGGTGTCATCCGATCCACAACTTGGTTCGGGGAAACTCCTTGCTCGACCATAATACTGGCTTTGTGCAGGACTTGGAAATTTCTTAAAATTTGAGGTCCAGCAGCTGCCGGACTCAAGCTACCGGCATCCATTCGTGACAAAGCGTCCATCAAAGCCGGCATTTGACCAAGTGCTGCCGCGTCGCTGAGAGCGTCTGCTGATAGTACCGAGCTATCGCCAGAAAGAGCGATGACGTCCTCTTCCACGATGTTTCCTTTATCAGCGGCATAAAGGCACAATTTTTCAATCTCGCCCCGGCTGGCCAAGCGGTCGCCGCCAAGTTGGCTTAATAGTCTCAATCGGGCGTCTTTGCTAATGCTGAGACCTGATTTGGCCAGTTCTTCCGATACCAAATCATTTAGACTGCCCGCATCATCTGCGTAGCATGGGACTGCCAGTGCCTCTTCGCTTTTCTCAACAGTTTTTCTAAGCGCAAGGCCCTTTTTTAGATCACCGGCTTCGATAACTAAAAACGCATCTTCTGGAGGGTTCTTTAACAAGGGAGCAATTTGCTGTGGTAGATTACGTGCGCCGTGACCCTTCACGTGGATAAAACGCGCGCCACCAAAGAGCGAAACTGTGTATGCCTCATTTGCTAACCGATCAGGGTCACTGTTCATGTCTTCGCCGGCTATACGGGTTATTCCAAACGGATCAATAGTGTCGGAGTGTACGGCTGCTTGAAGGCCAGTCATGATAGCATCAGCTCGTTCGGACACTAGGCCGCGATCGGGTCCAAAGATCAGCACAACGCGAAATCGCGGTGTGGGTTCTTTCAAGTAATTGTTAAGCGCGCCTCTTTGCAGAACCGCCATAGCGCTTAACGCTGTGACGCAAAGAAGGTCGAAAGACGTGCTGTAAGATCATCGGCTGCGGAAACTGCTGCGCGATTTTCAGCATCCCGACGTGCACGAATATTGGCAAAGCTTTGCGATGAGCGATCATAGGAAGCGCTTGCTCTTACTGTGCCAGCGGTCATCGGGGTGTTGGTTTGCGTATCAATTAGGCGGAAATTCACAGTGACAGTCAGGCGGTAAGATGCCGGCGCGCCGCTTTGTTCTTCAATAGCAATAGCATCATCTGACTGTGCAAGTGAAAAGGCTAGTTGATAGCGCTTTTCAGCGACAGAGCGACCATGATTGAACCTGAAGATCAATCGGTTACGCAGTTCCTGTGCAACCCGATCGGGGGCTTGGTCGATGGCAATTGCAGACAATTCCTGCGCAACATCACTTACGCCATAGCCGCTGTTTGGGCCATAAACCGGACGGATATTACAAGCCGCCAACAAAACACCAACGGCGAGGATCGCCAAAATTGGACTTCTAAGGATTCGCAAAGTACGCTTCATGTCTTTGGTCTCACTCATGATAAACTGCCGCAACATCTCATTATTTGGTTAATCAAACGACCACATTCACGATGCGTCCGGGGACGACAATTATTTTTTTCGGCGCACCACCATCCAGTGCTTTTTGCACCGCCGGCATGGCTAACACAGCTGCCTCGACCTCATCTTTGGAGGCATCTGCAGAAACAGAAATCTCCGCACGACGCTTGCCATTGATCTGAATTGGCAAGGTGACAGTGTCCTCAGACAGAAGGCTTTCGTCAATTGTAGGCCACGGACGGCTTGCGAGCAAATCGGAATGTCCCAAATGTGCCCAGCATTCCTCAGCCAGATGCGGCATCATTGGGGCCAAAGCATGAAGCATCATACCAAAGGCATTCCGTATGGCGCCTGTGTCGCCATTGGATTTCTTAGCAAGACTTGCGGAAATACCGTTGGCCAACTCGTAAATCTGAGCAACAGCGCGGTTAAAACGAAGGCCTTCAATATCTAATTCGATGCCATGCAGAGTCTTGTGTGCAGCAACGGTTAAAGCATGATCAGAAACGGATGTTCCCTTATCGAGCGCAGCTACTTCTTGTGCAAGACGCCAAACGCGTTGCACAAAACGGTGAGCGCCTTCAACACCAGCATCTGTCCAGATGACGTCTCGTTCCGGAGGTGAATCAGACAACACAAACCAACGTGCAGTATCTGCACCATAGCTGCGAATGATGTCGTCTGGATCAACCGTGTTTCGTTTTGACTTCGACATTTTTTCGATTTTGCCGATCGTCACCTCTTGACCACCTTCCAAAAGAAATGCCTTTCGGTCACTGCCTTCGCCTTCGAAGCGGAGCTCAGACGGCGCATGCCATGTTCGCTCTTTGCCATCGTGATAGGCCTCGTGCACAACCATGCCTTGGGTAAAGAGACCCTCGAATGGCTCGCCAATATCCATGTGACCGCACTTGGACATGGCACGAGCGAAGAAGCGAGAGTAGAGCAGGTGCAGAATAGCGTGCTCAACACCACCAATATATTGGTTCACCGGCAACCAACCATTTGCGGCAGCCGGCTGTGTTGGCGAGGCGGATTCCGGAGCGGTAAAGCGCGCGTAGTACCAGGATGAATCTACAAATGTATCCATGGTATCGGTTTCGCGTACTGCCTTTTTGCCACAGTTTGGACAATTCACATGCTTCCAGCTTGTATGACGGTCGAGTGGATTGCCGGGTTTTTCAAAATCGATATCGTTCGGCAATTCGACAGGCAGCTGGTCTTCAGGCACAGGCTGCGGCCCGCAACTGTCGCAGTGAATGATCGGTATTGGACATCCCCAGTAACGCTGACGGGAAATGCCCCAATCGCGCAGGCGATAGTTGATTTGCCGTGTGCCTTGTTGTGAACCTGCGAGCTGCGCATTCTCCAGCCTATCAGCAACTGTTTTCTTGGCGTCTTTAATCGATAAGCCATTTAAAAAATCAGAATTGAAGATTGTTCCAGGCCCGGTATATGCGTCTTCCAAAACCTTGAAGCTGTCCGCATCGCTATCTGCTGGCAGAACAACCGGCGTTACCGACAAGCCGTATTTATTCGCAAAATCCAAATCGCGTTGATCGTGTGCTGGACATCCAAATATGGCGCCAGTTCCGTAGTCCATAAGTACGAAATTGGCCACATAGACCGGCAAGGTACTCTCGTTCAACGGATGCTTTACACGCAAACCGGTATCTAAACCGCGCTTTTCAGCTGTTTCAACAGCAACGACGCTGGTGCCATGGCTGCGACATTCGGCCACAAACTCTGCCAATTCTGCATTGTTGCTGGCTAACTCAGTGGTCAAGGGATGATCTGGTGACAGCGCCATAAAGCTGGCACCGAACAGTGTGTCCGGACGTGTGGTGAAAATCTCCAACGGATCACGCTCATCGTTTTCGAACGCGAAGCGCACAGAAATGCCTTCGGATTTCCCAATCCAGTTTTTTTGCATCAACCTTACTTTGTCAGGCCAGCGGTCTAAGCCTTCAAGGCCCTTCAACAGATCTTCTGAGTAATCTGTGATCTTGAAGAACCATTGTGTCAGCTCTCGCTGTTCGACCTCAGCGCCAGAGCGCCAACCTTTGCCATCGATAACTTGTTCATTGGCAAGTACGGTCTGATCTTCTGGGTCCCAGTTGACCTTGGATTTTTTACGATAGGCGATGCCAGCCTCAAGAAAATCGAGAAACAGTTTTTGCTGCTGACGATAATAAGCGACATCGCATGTGGCGAATTCACGTTCCCAATCCAGGGAGAGCCCCATGGATTTTAGCTGGCTGCGCATGGCCGCAATGTTCTCGTAGGTCCAATCTTTGGGATGAACCTTGTTTTTCATGGCTGCGTTTTCAGCAGGCATACCAAACGCATCCCATCCCATGGGGTGCAGAACGTTGAAACCTTTTGCCCGCTTAAATCGCGCAACCACATCGCCCATGGCGTAATTACGCACATGGCCGACATGAATACGGCCAGAAGGGTAAGGGAACATTTCCAGCACGTAGTATTTTTCACGTGGATCGGAATTGTCCGTTGTAAATAGGTCCTTGTCGTTCCAAACTTTCTGCCAGTTTGGTTCAACTACTTGCGGATTATATCGTTCTATCTGCACTTTGGCGGAAGTCATTTATTGTCGCCTGCATGTCTTGGGCTTAAGTATCTTGGAAATTGACCCCTTGGGTCTTCGGCGTGACAAACACCAGAAATGACAGCGGCGGTCAACTGCAATAAAAGACATGTGACCGAAAACCCCACACACAAGATAAGTTAGCAGGACCAATTTATGGCATGGGCTCCTTCACCAACACCCAATCCGGAAGACACAAAGGCAAGGCTTGCAAAGGTACTCGGCAATATTGAACAAGCAGTCAACAGATACGAGCGAAAGTCAGGAGACGTGCACCTTTGCGCTGTAACAAAGACTTTTGATGCGGAAGCGATTCGACCATTGTTCAAAGAAGGCCAACGAATTTTTGGAGAAAACCGGGTGCAGGAAGCGCAGGGAAAGTGGCCTGAACTAAAAAGTGAATACCCGGACTTGGAGTTGCACTTAATTGGACCGTTGCAGTCCAATAAGGCGGAAGATGCTGTGGCACTGTTTGATGTGATCGAAACAGTTGATCGCGAAAAAATTGCTAGGGTGCTGAAGAAGGCACAGGAAAAAATTGGAGTTAGCCGGAGTTACTATGTGCAGGTGAACACTGGTGATGAACCGCAAAAGGCAGGCGTTTCACCAGCAGATACTGTGGCGTTCGTGAAAAAATGCCGTGAGGACATTGGACTCAACATTGATGGCTTGATGTGCATTCCGCCAGCGGACCAGGTTGCAGCGCCCCATTTTGCATTGCTGCAAAAACTCGCTGAAGGGCTTGGAATTTCAACGCTTTCAATGGGAATGAGCAGTGACTACGACATTGCGATAATGATGGGAGCAACGCATGTGAGGGTCGGAAGCGCCATTCTTGGCTCCAGAGCAATGTCCGCATAGATGGATGGCTCAAAGAATATTTCCGAGCCATCCGTATAATTTTAGTCCTACGCGATGGACTGGCCAGTTTTAGCCCAATCAGCAAGGAATGCCGCAAGGCCCTTGTCTGTGAGCGGATGCTTTACCAGAGCTTTAAGTGTTGCTGGTGGCGCCGTTACAACGTCTGCACCAATCAATGCAGCCTGCTTAACGTGTTCGACGGTGCGCACTGAGGCGACCAGAATTTCTGTGTCGAAATCATAATTGTCGAAAATAATGCGCATGTCTGCGATCAAATCCATGCCATCAACACTCATGTCATCCAAGCGGCCTACAAAAGGTGATACGAATGTTGCCCCAGCTTTAGCAGCCAATAATGCCTGATTGGCAGAGAAACAAAGCGTGACATTCGTTTTGTGACCATCAGATGTCAGTGCTTTACAGGCTTTCAATCCATCCATGGTCAGCGGCAGCTTGATGCAGATGTTGTCTGCAATTTTCGCGAGAACTGCAGCTTCTTTCATCATGTCTGCATAGTCGGTGGCTGTAACTTCGGCAGAAACCGGACCTTTGACCAAATCACAGATTTCTTTAGTGACTTCCATAATGTCACGGCCGGATTTCATGATCAGAGATGGATTGGTTGTTACACCATCCAAAAGACCAGTGTCGTTCATGTCGGCGATTTCTTTGATATCGGCCGTATCGACAAAAAATTTCATGTGGGAGTCCTCATCTTCGTTGAGACATAGCTATCTTTGCGGTTCAATTGCATATTCTGAGCCTGCGCGCCATGAAAGTTTGGGAAAGTTTTGTCATCTTTACGAAGCATAGCTATCAAAACCAATCAGAAATGATCTCGAATCGGTTATGACAAGGCCATGACGATGCAAGAATCCTTCTCGCTTGGCGACAGTAGTAGCAATCACAATGTTAGCGATACCATTGTTGACGTGCTCTTGCCAGTGGCAGTTGATCGACCTTATAGTTACAAAGTGCCGTCAGGGATGGACGTGCGACCTGGCTCACTTGTCATTGTTCCGCTCGGCCCGCGAGAAGTGACAGGTGTTGTCTGGCCATCAGACGCCAAAGGCACCGACGTACCATCGACCAAAATCAAAGCCATTGCTGGCAAACATGACGTCTCTCCATTGCAAGACGATTTATTGGACTTTATCGGATGGTTGTCTGGTTACACTCTCGCGCCACTAGGAATGGTTTTGCGTATGGTGTTGCGTTCGCCAGCAGCACTGGAGCCTGAAAAGCCTATTCCTGGTTTTAGAATTGGACAAGTTACACCGGATAGACTGACACCGGCCCGTCTACGGGTGCTTGGAGTTTTGGAGGAAGGCTTTTCCTGGACGAAACAAGGACTTGCAGAAGCGGCGGGTGTTGGCACGAGTGTAATTGTTGGTCTCGAGAAAATGGGTGCAGTCGAAAAAGTTTTTTTGCCGCCTCGCCACACGTTACTGAAACCAGACACTTCATACAGCGTCCCGGTGTTGAGCGATGCGCAACAGGCCGCTGCGGATGATCTTGTCTCCAGCGTGCGCGACGGTGGGTTCCATGCCTCGTTACTCGAGGGCATTACTGGATCGGGCAAAACCGAAGTATATTTTGAGGCTGTGGCGGAGGCGCTCGACAGCAGCAAACAAGTTCTAATTTTACTGCCTGAGATCTCTCTTACGACTAGTTTTTTAGATCGTTTTGCCAATCGCTTCGGCACGCGACCTGCTGAATGGCATTCCAATGTGCCTCCTAAAAGGCGGGCACAGGTGTGGCGCGGGATTGCAGATGGATCCGTCCGTGCAGTTGCAGGCGCCCGCTCTGGGCTGTTCTTGCCATTTAAGGAGTTGGGCCTTGCCATTGTGGATGAGGAGCATGAGCCTGCATACAAGCAGGAAGAGGGTGCAATCTATCATGCGCGCGATATGGCCGTTGTGCGGGCGCATCGTGCTGGCTTCCCGATTATCCTGTCGTCTGCCACCCCGTCGGTGGAGACACTCAACAATGCTCTGACCGGACGCTACAAGCACGTAAGGCTGGGTGAGCGGTATGCGGAGGCAGAGCTGCCAACACTCAGTGTCATCGACATGCGACATGACGGGCCTGAGCGAGGGCATTGGCTTGCACCCAAATTGGTTGCTTCCATTCGAGACACTTTGGCACAAAAGCAGCAAAGTTTGCTGTTTCTTAATAGACGAGGCTACGCCCCGTTGACCTTGTGCCGAAAATGCGGCCATCGGTTTCAGTGCGAAAATTGTTCGGCATGGCTGGTCGAGCATCGCTTTCGAGGCACATTGGCCTGTCACCATTGTGGGCACTCCCAGCAAAAGCCCGATGCCTGTCCGGAATGCAGTAGTACTGAAAGTCTGGTCCCCTGCGGTCCGGGTGTGGAGCGGATTGCTGAAGAAGTGGAATCACTGTTTCCAGAAGCGCGCACCCTGATGCTTTCATCTGATATGCTGGGCGGAGTGAAACGCATGCGATTGGAACTGGAGTCTATAGCCAAGGGCGATGTGGATATTATTGTGGGCACACAACTGGTAGCGAAAGGGCACCATTTCCCATTGATGAAACTTGTTGGTGTTCTGGATGCAGATCTGGCGCTTGGTCAAGGAGATCCACGAGCGGCCGAGCGATGTTTTCAGTTGTTGGCACAAGTAACAGGCCGAGCCGGGCGCTCTGGTGGTGAAAGCCAGGGCATTATTCAGTCTTATCAACCTGATCATCCGGTCATTGACGCCTTGGTTAAGGGCGAGCCACAATTATTTTATGAACGCGAACTTACAGAGCGTAAAGCTGGAGGCCTGCCACCCTTTGGAAGGCTTGCGGGCATTATTGTATCTGGAGAGGATAAGGCAGCTGTTGCGGCCCACGCAGCCGCTTTGTCACGATCTGCACCACGGGCCGAGGGGATTCGCGTTTTGGGGCCCGCGGAAGCCCCTATGGCGCTGGTGCGAGGGCGTCACAGGTTTCGACTTTTGGCAAGAGCGCCCAAAAATTCCGATTTATCGGGATATTTGCGTGCATGGTTAAGCGGCGGACCAAGAGTAAGGGGCAGTACGCGAGTATCTGTTGATATGGATCCGGTCAGTTTCTTTTGACAAGTCATCAGAATTTGGCAGTCACACTGAACCAAGCTTGGCTTGCAATCGTATAAAGCCGTAAGTGCTCAATACAGGATCGTGCCGTGATTTTCTTTGCATACCTTTCAGCCATCATCACAGTCGGCTTTGGCCTTATATGTTTTTTAATGCCACGCTATTCCCTTGGCCTTATCCATTTGCAAACCAAGTTGGACAGACCGGAGGCCGTAGCTGAAGGTCGGGGTACGATTGCGGGGTTTTATCTTGGTGTAGGCCTGCTCTGCCTGTTCATGCCTTCTGCTGGCGCATATTGGGCCCTAACCATGGGGTGGTTGTTCACTGGGCTTGGAAGAGGCGTTTCCATTTTACTTGATGATGGGAAAACACGATTTAATTTCGGATCGATCGTGTTTGAGCTGGGGCTTGGTTTGGCAGCCCTGCCCACAGCAATTCAGATGGCAAAATAACCCACAAACTGGAAAAATTGGTCGATTCTTGCTGTTACTAAGCCGAAAGACGCACAAAGTCATATTGCACCGCGCCAAACCATATGATAGGTCAACCTCGATTTCACCGGTAATGTTTTCGTGAGGCCATCTTCTCCTTTTTCTAAGGCGTTGGAAACACACGAGAATATTGATCGTATTGCCACCACGGTGGCAGCTAACCCAGATTCTTGATCCTTAGGAGATCCCGCAAAGGTGACCGAGACAGTTTCTAAAGACAATTCCGGAGCCCAATCCGGAACACCAGCAGGCGCAGCTTTGTCTGGTGTTGCAGGGCGTTATGCGACAGCTCTTTTTGAACTTGGTGTTGAGGAAAAATCCCTCGAGAAGATTGAAAATGACCTTGGCAGATTTAACAAGATGCTCGCAGACAGCGATGATCTGCAGCGTTTGGTAAAGAGCCCAGTTTTTTCTGCGGATGACCAATTGGCGTCCCTGACCAAGATATTTAAGAAAGCCAAATTCTCCGGACCGGCCGCAAACCTTATAAAAATTGCGGCTCAAAACCGTCGGCTTTTCGCTGTGCCGAACATTGTTTCTGCCTTCAATCAGCTGCTGTCTCAGCATCGCGGTGAAGTTGCCGCTGATGTCGTTTCTGCTCAGCCACTTGAAGATAAGCAAATTGATGACCTTAAGAAGGCCTTGAAAAAGAGCCTTGGGAAGGACGTCGCTCTCAATGTGCGTGTAGATCCATCGATTTTGGGAGGGCTGATCGTAAAGGTTGGCTCCAAAATGATCGACACGTCTTTACGCACCAAACTTAACTCCCTTAAAATTGCATTGAAAGAGGTTGGCTGATGGACATTCGGGCCGCGGAAATTTCCGCAATCCTCAAGGACCAGATTAAGAATTTTGGCGCTGAAGCTGAAGTTTCTGAAGTTGGCCAGGTTCTGTCTGTGGGTGATGGTATCGCTCGCGTTTACGGTTTGGACAATGTCCAAGCCGGTGAAATGGTGGAATTCCCCGGTAATATCCGTGGTATGGCTCTGAACCTTGAAACCGACAATGTCGGTGTCGTGATCTTCGGGTCTGACCGTGACATTAAAGAAGGCGACACCGTTAAACGGACCGGCGCCATCGTGGACGTTCCAGTTGGTAAAGGCCTGCTTGGCCGTGTGGTTGATCCACTTGGCAACCCGCTTGATGGTAAAGGTCCGATCGAATCGGATGAGCGCCGTTTGGTGGATGTTAAAGCCCCTGGCATTATCCCGCGTAAATCTGTGCATGAGCCAATGTCTACTGGCCTCAAGTCAATCGATGCGATGATCCCTGTTGGCCGTGGCCAGCGTGAGTTGGTGATTGGTGACCGTCAAACCGGTAAAACAGCCATTCTGCTGGATACGATCCTCAACCAAAAATCCATGCACGACACTGGTAGTGAGAGCGAAAAGCTTTACTGCGTATATGTAGCGGTTGGTCAGAAACGCTCAACTGTTGCTCAGTTCGTGAAAGTTCTGGAAGAGCGCGGCGCGCTTGAATATTCCATCATTGTTGCAGCGACAGCATCTGATCCTGCACCTTTGCAGTTCCTAGCGCCATTCGCCGGTTGTGCGATGGGTGAATATTTCCGTGATAATGGCATGCACGCACTCATCGGATACGATGATCTGTCCAAACAGGCTGTTGCATATCGTCAGATGTCATTGCTTCTTCGTCGTCCACCAGGACGTGAAGCTTATCCTGGTGACGTTTTCTACCTGCACTCACGTTTGCTGGAACGTTCCGCGAAGCTGAACGAAGACAATGGTTCTGGTTCCCTGACTGCATTGCCGGTTATTGAAACACAGGCGAATGACGTGTCGGCCTATATCCCGACAAATGTGATTTCCATCACCGATGGTCAGATCTTCTTGGAAACAGATTTATTCTACCAGGGTATTCGCCCTGCTGTGAACGTAGGTCTGTCCGTGTCTCGTGTGGGTTCTGCCGCTCAGATTAAAGCTATGAAGCAGGTTGCTGGTACGATTAAGGGTGAATTGGCCCAGTATCGTGAAATGGCGGCATTTGCTCAGTTCGGATCTGATCTGGATGCATCCACTCAGCAGCTTTTGAACCGTGGTGCACGCCTCGTTGAGTTGCTCAAACAGCCTCAGTTCTCTCCGCTTAAAACGGAAGAACAAGTTTGTGTGATTTTCTCTGGAGTGAACGGATATCTTGACGAATTGGCCATCAACCAGGTGCGCCCATTTGAAGATGGACTTCTGTCCCTCCTGCGCAATGACAATGCAGAATTGCTGGAAGCAATCCGCACTGAAAAAGCTCTGACTGATGATATTAAGTCCAAGCTGACATCAGTTCTCGATACTTACGCGAAAAACTTCGCGTAAGTCGTTGGTTGTTGAGCAAACGGGTTAGCGACAGGGGCGGATATGCCAAGTCTTAAGGATCTAAAAAACCGGATTGCCTCGGTTAAGGCAACGCAGAAGATCACCAAAGCCATGCAAATGGTTGCGGCGGCTAAGTTGCGTCGTGCGCAAATGGCTGCAGAATCTGCGCGTCCCTATGCTGAGCGAATGGATGCGGTTCTCGCAAACATCTCTACAGCTATGGCCGGCCGAGATGATGCACCTCGCTTAATGAGCGGTACAGGTGATGACAAAACACATCTGCTAGTGGTTTGTACTGCGGAGCGCGGATTGTGTGGTGGCTTCAACTCTTCCATTTCGCGTTTGGCGCGAGTTCACATTCGTGAATTGAATGCTGCTGGCAAAACGGTAAATATTCTTTGTGTCGGTAAAAAAGGCTACGATGCTCTTAAACGCGAGTTCGCAAGCCAGATCATTGATGTGGTCGATTTGCGTGAATACAAGAATATCGGTTTTGAGAATGCGCAAAGCATCGGCAAAGACATCATTTCGAAATTTGATGCCGATGAGTTTGATATTTGTACATTGTTCTTTTCTCGCTTTCAGTCTGTCATGACACAAATTCCGACAGCTCAGCAGATCATTCCTGCTCCTGCTCCGGAATTGGCAGACGGTGATGTTGAGGATGATTCGGTTTATGATTATGAGCCGAGCGAAGAAGAAATTCTTGGCGATCTGCTGCCGCGTAATCTTTCGGTGCAGGTGTTTAGAGCATTGCTTGAAAATGCCGCATCAGAACAAGGCGCACGTATGAGTGCCATGGACAATGCGACACGCAATGCCGGTGAAATGATCGACAAACTGACAATGAGCTATAACCGTCAGCGTCAGGCGCAGATCACTAAAGAACTTATCGAAATTATTTCGGGCGCTGAAGCGCTCTAGAATGTAAGGACAGGACAAAGTCATGGCTGACAAAAAAGTAGGGCATATCACACAGGTGATTGGCGCTGTGGTCGACGTGCAGTTCGATGGCGGTTTGCCAGCGATCTTGAACGGTCTTGAGACCATGAATGGCGACAACCGGATGGTTCTTGAAGTCGCGCAGCACCTTGGTGAGAACACTGTTCGTACCATTGCTATGGGTACTTCAGAAGGTTTGGTTCGCGGACAGGAAGTAACTGACAACGGTAAAGCTATTACCGTGCCGGTTGGTGCTGGTACGCTTGGCCGCATCATGAATGTGATTGGCGAGCCGGTTGATGAAGCTGGTCCAATTGATTCTGAAGGTGAGCGCGAAATTCATCAGGATGCACCTCCATTTGTAGAGCAGTCCACTGAAGCTGAGATCTTGGTAACAGGCATCAAGGTTGTCGACCTTCTCGCGCCTTATGCGAAGGGTGGTAAAATTGGCCTCTTCGGTGGTGCGGGCGTTGGTAAAACCGTTCTCATTCAGGAATTGATCAACAACGTTGCCAAAGCGCACGGTGGTTATTCCGTGTTTGCCGGTGTGGGCGAGCGTACACGTGAAGGTAACGATCTTTATCACGAGATGATCGAATCCGGCGTGAACCAAGCTGGTGGCGGCGAAGGCTCTAAATGCGCTCTGGTGTTTGGTCAGATGAATGAGCCTCCTGGTGCTCGTGCTCGTGTGGCACTGTCAGGTCTGACCATTGCGGAACACTTCCGTGATCAGGGCCAGGACGTTTTGTTCTTCGTGGATAACATCTTCCGCTTTACACAGGCTGGTTCTGAAGTGTCCGCGCTGTTGGGCCGTATTCCTTCTGCTGTGGGCTATCAGCCTACACTGGCTACCGATATGGGCCAGATGCAGGAACGCATTACGACAACAACAAAAGGCTCGGTAACATCCGTTCAGGCGATTTACGTTCCTGCGGATGATTTGACCGATCCGGCACCTGCGACATCGTTTGCTCACTTGGATGCGACAACCGTTTTGAACCGTGCGATCTCTGAGAAGGGTATTTACCCGGCTGTGGATCCGCTTGATTCAACATCTCGTATGCTTGACCCAACCATCGTTGGCGAAGAGCATTACAGTGTTGCACGCCAGGTTCAGGAAATTCTGCAGCGCTATAAAGCTCTTCAGGATATCATCGCCATTCTTGGTATGGATGAGTTGTCTGAGGAAGATAAGATTTCTGTGACACGTGCTCGTAAGATTGAGCGCTTCTTGTCTCAACCATTCTTTGTGGCTGAAGTGTTCACAGGTTCACCTGGTAAGCTTGTTTCTCTGGAAGACACAATTCGCTCCTTTAAAGGTCTTGTTGAAGGCGATTACGATCATCTGCCAGAAGCTGCGTTCTACATGTGCGGCTCTATTGATGATGCGCTGGAAAAAGCCAAGAAAATGGCAGCTGAGGCAGCTTAATCAGCTCGCATTGGTAATTTAGAAGAGGCATTTGAATGGCTGAGTCCTTCCCTTTTGAGCTGGTATCTCCTGAACGTCTTGTATTGTCGCAGGACGTTACAGAAGTGCGCATTCCAGCATCAGATGGTCAAATGACCATTATGAAAGACCACGCGCCAACCATGACCACGGTTAAGCCAGGTGTTGTGTTTGTGAAGCTTGCTGATGGTTCTGATCAGACAATTTTTGTTGATGGCGGCTTTGCCGATATCAATGCAAATGGTTTGAGCCTGCTGGCTGAAGTAGCGATGCCTTCAAGCGAGATGGATGGTGATACATTGTCCAAACACATCTCCGGTGCAGAGGCTGCTGTCGCTTCATCTGAAGGTGCGCTGAAAGATATCGCAGCGCTTCGACTTGCTGATCTAGCTCAAGCGAAGAGTGATCTGTCGCTTTAGTGCTTTTAGACCAAAATAACCAAAAACCCGGCCTTAGAGCCGGGTTTTTTTGTTTCCGTAAACGGAAGCAAGGTTTAGTCCAACTTGAGATTGTCCGCAATATCACCGAACTCACCAACAACTTGCTCATAAACCTCGCGTTTAAACGGGACGATTAGCCCAGGCGTTTCTCTTAGATCGGCCCAGCGCCACTCAGAGAATTCTGCGTCAAACTTACCACCACCGGGTGTCAGTACATTGATTTCGTTTTCGTCGCCTGTAAACAGGAATGCGAACCACTTTTGACGTTGGCCACGATATTTTGTGCGCCAGCCCTTTTTTATGATGTCTGGCTTGAGTTCATAGGTGAACCAATCGTTTGCCTCGGCCAATAATTCCACGGAGCTGACATTGGTTTCCTCAAATAACTCCCGCTCAGCAGCTGGTAGTGGGTCTTCACCATCGTCTATGCCACCTTGTGGCATTTGCCAGGCAAAACTCAGGTCATCTTCTTCAGGCAGAGTTTCTGGCATTCCGGCACGGCGTCCAATCCATACTTGGCCAAGTCGGTTAAAAAGGGCGATACCAACATTGGCACGGTAGGGAAGGTCAATCATATACAACTCACTCATTGATTGTTACCATATAGACTTTTCAACATGATCGGGCCATTCGGCATCATAGGCGTTTCCATTAAACCTGACTTTTAACTGTTGCAGTACATCGCCCGGTGTCGGCTATTCGCCCATCGAAATAGAGGTCTCTGGGTTCCAAAGATCTGCTCTCATT
>JBGCFS010000010.1:0-87295 GCA_045107035.1 Hyphomicrobiales bacterium | reverse complement strand
TCGCGTGCACGGCGCAGCATGAAATCCACAAGCGCCGGATCATCAATCACTGGGTCAGTATCAGGTGTTGTTATAATAGTTGTGATACCACCCGCAGCTGCCGCGGCGCTGGCGGTTGCCAATGTTTCCTTGTGTTCCTCGCCAGGCTCGCCAACATTTACCTGCATATCCACCAAGCCAGGTAGAACTGCCCTGCCAGAGGCATCAATTGCCGGAATATTATCGTTCGAAACAGCCAGTTTTCCAGCTGGACCCATGGCTGCAATCTTACCATCTATGACAAGCAATTCACCTTTTTCATCCAGGTTTTGCCGTGCACACACTAGGCGCCCATTGCGAATATGCACACTGTTGTTGGAAGTCGCCATGGTCAGCCCCTCCTGCCGCGATTGGGTAGATGTTGCGACAGGGCTTCCAATACCGCCATTCGCACAGCAACGCCCATTTCTACCTGCTCGCGAATCACACTGTTTGGACCATCGGCAATTGCTGGATCAATCTCGACACCGCGGTTCATTGGGCCGGGATGCATAACCAGCGCATCTGGTTTTGCGTAGGCCAGCTTTTCAGCGTCCAAACCATGATATCTGAAATATTCCCTGACCGATGGAACGAAGGCACCAGCCATGCGTTCGCGCTGCAAGCGCAACATCATGACAACGTCTGCATCTTTCAGACCTTCGTTCATGTCGCGATAGACTTCTACGCCAAGTCGCTCAATTCCGGCCGGTAACAAGGTAGAGGGCGCGACCACCCGAACACGTGCATCCATGGCGTTTAGCAACAGAATGTTCGAGCGAGCAACACGGCTGTGTAGCACATCACCACATATGGCGACCGTTAGCCGTGCAAGTTTGCCTTTGTGGCGGCGAATGGTCAGTGCATCAAGCAGGGCCTGTGTCGGATGCTCATGGGCACCGTCGCCAGCATTGATAACCGAACAGTCCACTTGCTGCGCCAAAAGCGCTGCAGCGCCGGCTGAATGGTGTCGCATGACCAGAATATCAGGATTCATTGCGTTAAGCGTCATGGCTGTATCGACGAGAGTTTCACCCTTTTTAACGGATGAAGCGGCGACAGACATATTCATGACATCTGCGCCCAACCTCTTACCAGCCAGCTCAAATGAGGATTGTGTACGGGTCGAAGCTTCAAAGAAAAGATTGATCTGCGTGCGCCCACGCAACACGGATTTTTTCTTCTCGACTTGACGGCTGACGTCGATTTCTTCTTCGGCGAAATCCAGCAGGGCGGAGATGTCTTGGGGTGACAAGCCCTCTATGCCAAGGAGATGGCGATGCGGAAAAAAGGGGGTGGTTTTTAATGTGCTCATTAAAACCGGACCTTTAAGCCCAAAATTTTAATCGTGCAAGGTGCTTAAGAGGCTAAGGTGAGAAAAATTGGAATTGTAATGAAACACACGGCTGTCTGCAGCGTAACGACTGTTGCGTAGAGCGGCGCATCTCCGCCAAGTTCTTTGGCCAACAGATAACCGTTCATGGCGGTGGGAACGCTGGCGCAAATAATTGCAATTGCAAAAGCTTGACCGGTAAGGCCAAATCCAAATGCAATCAGTGCTACAAACGCTGGAAATGCAATTAATTTCAAAACTGTTCCCAACCATGCAGCGCTGGATGGTTTCAACGCTGCGCGTACCTGAAGCCCTGTGCCAACCAGCACAAGACCGACACCCAGCGCAGCACGACCCAGAATGTCTAACGTTGTCAAAATCGGATCGTACACCGGAATAGACAGCAGATTTATGATCAAGCCGGCGGTGCAGCCGATAATCAAGGGATTGGTCAAAACAGAACGCGCCAGCCGAAACAAAGATGGGCGTTTATCAGATAAAAGCACCGTAACAACGGTTACATTCTGCATATTCAAAATCGGCACCATCGCCGCCAAAGCGACTGCGACAAGGCTAACACCACTATCTCCATACAACTTATCCACGATGGCGAGCGCGATGAACCCGTTCCAACGTGTGGAGACCTGATAAATCGTGGAGTAAGTCGCGGCGTTCATGCCAAGATAGCGGCTGAGGAAAGGGCGCAGCGCTAGCATTAATAGGCTGTAGGTAATCACTGCGATAAACAATGTAATTGCCAGAGTGCTGGCTTGACCACCCTTTAAGTCAGCATTGATGAGAGTTTTTGCCAAAAGGCAGGGAAACAGAACCCAAAAGCCGAGTTTTTCCGCGCCTAGCCACAATGCCGGATCAGTGACCAGCTTATGACGCAGAAATACGCCTAGCAGAATGACAGCGAAGACCGGCAAAAGGCTTTCGAAGCTGGCCAGCATTTCACAGTGCTCTAAGGCGGTCTAAAACGCCCTGCAAAATAAGGCCCGCGGCTGTGGCATCAATTCGCGCAGCTCGTTTTTTGCGCGAAAGATCCGCTTCCAGCATAGCGCGCTCAGCAGCAACCGTGGTGAGCCGTTCGTCCCAGAACAGCATCGGTAGGTCAATTTTTTCAGACAAATTACGCTCAAAGGCTCGTGTTGCCTGAACGCGTGGACCTTCACTTCCGTCCATATTGAGCGGCAGACCAATAGCGATTCCACCAATATCGTGTTCATTACAAATTTCAACAAGCCGCTGCGCATCCTTGGTAAACTTTGTTCGGCGAATGGTTTCCATTGGTGTGCCAATACGGTGCCCTGCATCGCTAAGTGCAATGCCTATGGTTTTTGTACCAAGATCAAGGCCGATAAGGCGGCGGCCAGAAGCGGCAGCGGCAAATTCACTGAGGTTTGTTACGAGCATTTCGGGTCTCTTTGCTGGCTCCTGAGCGCGGAACACATAAGGGGCGCTATCACCAGAACAGTAGTTTGGCCAGATTTTTTTGGGATTCCAAGCCACAAGTCACTTTAGCAATGCGCTAAACCATTGCATCGGCAGCAATACCTCTGCTATTGCCGGGGCAACAATATATAGAATGAAACCCCCAAGACATAAGGGATTTCCATGTCCGTCGATACAGACACTGTAAAACGCGTTGCGCATCTGTCACGCATTGCTGTCAGCGATGCAGAAGCCGCCACTATGACCGGTGAATTGAATACAATTCTGGGCTTTGTTGAGCAATTGAATGAAGTAAACATAGATGGCGTTGAGACCATGACTTCGGTCCTGCCGATGGCCGCAAAACAACGGACCGATATTGTCACAGATGGTGGAAAACCAGATGATATCGTTGCCAATGCGCCGTTGAGCGAAGATCATTTCTTTGCTGTGCCGAAAGTGGTGGAATAGATCATGAGCGAACTTACGAAACTCACCATTGCTGAAGCGCGCGAAAAGCTGGCTGCAAAAGAAATCACCTCCCTAGAACTGACAGACAGCTATGTTGGCGCAATTGAAGCTGCCAATGACAGCCTCAACGCATATGTTGCGCCCACGTTTGATAAAGCCCGTGACATGGCGAAGGCTTCAGATGCCCGTATCGCATCAGGAAATGCCGGAGCGCTGGAAGGAATTCCACTTGGCATCAAAGATCTGTTTTGTACTGAGGGCGTTCACAGTCAGGCATGCAGCCATATTCTGGATGGGTTTAAGCCGCGCTACGAAAGCACGGTAACAGCCAACCTTTGGGCCGATGGTGCAGTGATGCTTGGCAAGCTCAACATGGATGAGTTTGCCATGGGATCATCCAATGAGACGTCGTACTACGGAGCAGTCACAAACCCTTGGCAAGCAAATGGCAGCAATGCAGCTTTGGTGCCTGGTGGTTCTTCCGGCGGTTCAGCCTCCGCAGTGGCTGCAGACCTTTGCGCCGCTGCAACAGCAACCGATACCGGTGGTTCCATCCGTCAGCCTGCAGCATTTACAGGCACGGTTGGGATTAAGCCAACTTATGGTCGCTGCTCCCGTTGGGGCATTACCGCTTTTGCATCATCTCTGGATCAGGCAGGACCCATCACAAAGACCGTGAGGGACGGCGCAATTATGCTGAACTCCATGGCATCGGTGGATGAGAAAGACACGACTTCTGCCGATATTCCTGTGCCTGACTATGAAGCGGCATTGGGCAAGAGCATCAAAGGTATGAAAATAGGTATTCCGGCTGAATATGTTGTTGATGGTATGCCGGAAGATATCACCGCACTTTGGGAGCAGGGTAAAGCGTGGCTCAAAGATGCTGGCGCTGAAATCGTGCCAATTTCCTTGCCCCATACGAAGTATGCTTTGCCGGCTTATTACATTGTTGCACCTGCTGAGGCCTCATCCAATCTGGCCCGCTATGATGGCGTGCGCTTTGGGCTGCGGATTGAGGGTGAAGATATCATCGACATGTATGAGAAAACTCGCTCCGCTGGCTTTGGCGCCGAAGTCAAACGCCGCATATTAATCGGGACCTATGTTCTCTCTGCTGGTTACTATGATGCATATTATCTGCGCGCTCAAAAAGTACGTACACTCATCAAGCAGGACTTTGAAAAAGTTTATGCAGATGGGATTGATGCCATTCTGACACCGGCAACACCATCAGCTGCCTTTGAAATCGGCGATGAATCGATGATTGCAGATCCTGTTAAAATGTACCTGAATGATATCTTCACGGTGACAGTAAACATGGCCGGCCTTCCTGGAATTTCCGTGCCGGCCGGCATAAACAAGGATGGATTGCCATTAGGTCTTCAGGTCATTGGCAAAGCATTTGACGAAGAAACGCTTTTCTCCGTTGGTAACGTCATCGAAAAAGCGGCAGGACGATTCTCACCTAAAAAGTGGTGGTGAAGAGCTTCAACGTTTTTACTAGTTTCTTGTAACAACTAGCGAATAGGCCTCGCCCGTGGTGGCGGGGCTTTTTTCCAGGGGTGCGGCGGCCACGCTAAGGCAAGTTTGCGCACTTCTATGCCGCCCGGTGCGGGAGCATCTAAAACTGCTGCACATGCATTTGGCAGGTCGGACAGTTTTGTATAGCGCGGTTTTACAGGCTTGGCATTCGGGTCCCGTGGCATTGTTTTCTTTGGCGTCCATGGCTCATCTGTGAACCAGTAGGCCAGTGGCTTTCCACAACCATCTCCAGCAGGAGGGGCAGCCTGGTTTTTACAACCATTTGAATCTGCTGGGCATTTCAATCGCACATGAAAATGGTAGTGATGACCGTACCAAGGCCGAATTTTGCGCAGGAATTTTCTGTCGTTCCCCGCAGTCTCACAGAGTTTCTTCTTGATGCCCGGGTGCACAAAAATGCGGGCAACTTCCTCGTAGGATGCTGCTCGTTTCAACACCCGGAAATGCGCATCAGTCCAAATCTTGTCATCAACGTAAAGCGTCTTGTTCTTAAGAACAGAAATTGCTGAGATTTCTTCGCGTTCTTTGCGCGTTAGCCGCTTGATGGGTAATGGGCGCAGCCAGATATCTGCATCGAGGCCGATTTGATGAGACGCGTGACCCGATAACATGGGGCCACCACGTGGCTGCGCCAAATCACCAACCATCAATCCGTTCCAACCGTCTCGTGTGGCGGCGGCCTCTGCTAACCGTTCTAGATAGGCGACAAGAGCCGGGTGGCCCCAATTTCGATTGCGTGACAGGCGCATAGCCTGCCAAAACGGCCCATCAACAGAAAGCGCACGTCCACCGGCAAGGCAACCTTTGGCATAAGAGCCAATGGACCGTGCACGTAAATCTGCGGGTACGTCCCTGCGCCCAAACAATTGCTTGGCGGGTACGGGATCTGCGGCAAAAACTGGGGCGATATCTATGGCAACTAGACTGAAAGCCAGGCTTAGGGCTGCGCCAATTTGGGTGAAGTGTTTCAAACTACTCATCAATCGCTCCTGATTGCTGTACGCTGAATTTCTCTTTTATCCCGGAAAGGTGCCCGTGCGCACGCTTTTTTGCAAATCTGTCTTTTTTGCCAGAAAGTGCGATACACTTTGACAAGTTGTTTTGAGGAATTTTGGGGCGGTGACTCTAAGCCGAAATCGGTCGGTTGTGTGGTCCCAACGCGCATAAAAGCCTATCAATTCCAGATCATGCCAGATATTGCTGAAGTCACCTCATCAGGATTGCAATCCATGGCAGAACTCAGTCAAAATATGCGCGGCGCAGTTTTCATGACGCTCGCCATGCTGGCGTTCACATTGAATGATACAATGATTAAACTCACCAATGGCGAGGTTGGTCTGTATCAAGCGATTTTCTTGCGCGGTGTCTTAGCAACTGCAGTGATGGGTATTTTGACCTGGAAGACTGGCGGTTTTAAAGATTTGCCAAAATTTGCTGAGCGCCCACTTCTATGGCGCACGGTGGGCGAGCTTGCTGGCACAATATTTTTCCTGACAGCACTCTTTAACATGCCCTTGGCCAACGCTGCTGCGATATTGCAGGCCATGCCACTGGTGGTCACCCTTGGCGCAGCAATTGTGTTTCGTGAGGCTGTCGGCTGGCGTCGATATACGGCCATCGCTGCCGGGTTGATTGGAGTCATCATCATCATTCGCCCGGGTGGCGATGGATTTAACATTTACTCATTGTCTGTCATTGCAGCTGTCTTTTGTCTGGTGTTACGTGATCTGGCAACACGCAGCATCAATCGAGCCATTCCAGCGAGTTTCATCTCTTTTTTCTCAAGTGCAGCCGTTATGGTGATGGGAGGCATTGGCACTTTGTTTGTTGAGTGGCAACCGGTCTCTGCCATTCATCTTGCCCAATTATCTGGTTCCGCAATTTTCCTGCTGTCTGCCTATTTCTTTTCAATTCAAGCCATGCGTTTTGGAGATGTCAGTTTTACATCGCCTTTTAGATACACAGCGCTCATTTGGGCTGGTGTGCTTGGGTTTGTATTCTTTGCTGATGTACCAGACATGCCGATGATCATTGGAAGTGTTATCGTTGTGGCCTCCGGGCTCTTTACTCTTTACCGGGAGCATCAGTTGGCCATCAGGTCTCGTCTGGTTGTGCGGCCTTAAAGCTGTTTTACCATGACTATTCGATCTTCTGCTGGAAGACCCATATTTGTTTCGGCTTGAAATTGCTCCCAAATTGGTGCTGGCAATCTGTCCATATCAGCAAGCAAAAAACCATGTTTGCGATAAAACGGCTCTGACCAAGGTGCTTTCGATAAAGTGGAGAGTGCGACAGATGAGCAATACAAAAACCGAGCATGGTCAATGACTTGCAAAAGCAATGCGTCACCGAGGCCTTGCCGTTGAAACTCTGGGTCAACACTTATGTCTTCTAGGTAAAAGAGTCCGTCCATTAGGCTGGCAAGCGCAAACCCAGTGGGGGTGTTTTGATCGCCGACACTAACCCACAAGAACCCTTGGTCTAAGCCCGCTTCAAACAAGCCTGTTGGTGTCGCTGCACCGTCCGCCAATTGTGGGTAGCCGATATCTCGAAAAGCCTGTGCCGCATTCCGCTCAATCCGCAAAATATCTGTAAGATCATGCTTCGTGGCCGAGCGAACTTTATGTTGAATCACGCAGCGTCTTCAGGCTGAGGACCGTCATAGCCTTCCAATATAACCAGCTCGCCAATACTAACATCTTGTCGAATGGCCTTTGCAACTGCATATCCTTCGCTATTGTAGCAGGCAAGAGCGGCTTCATAAGAAGGAAATTCAATAACGACATTGCGTTGGCGCGGTGTGCCTTCGACAGCTTTAAACGGACCTCCTCGAACGAGGAAACGAGCGCCAAATTCGGCAAATGGTTTTGCGTTCGCTTTCACATAATCTTTGTATGCAGCGTCATCATTAACATCAACACGAGCAATCCAGTATCCTTTAGCCATCATTTTATCCTTCAAGTTCTGAAACAATAGCATCCATAGCTGATTTAGGATCACTTACCGCATTTATCGGGCGTCCAACGACCAAATAATCGGCTCCCGCAGCTTGCGCTTCAGAAGGCGTCATCACACGTTTTTGATCGCCCTTGTCGCTTCCATGCGGGCGAATGCCAGGTACGATCAATGCCATATCATCGCCCACTAACTTCCTTAGATTTAGCACCTCGAGCGAAGAGCAAACCAAGGCATCCATGCCTGCATCCTTGGCCTGAATGGCGCGCTTTGCGACAAGTTGTGAAGCGGTCATTGAATACCCGGCATCGGCCAAATCAGCATCGTCCATACTGGTAAGAACGGTGACGCCAAGCAGCATTAAATTGGCTGCGCTCGGATATGCTTTTTTAGCGGCGACAGCTGCTTGCATCGCCTTTGGGTAAGCATGGAGGGTCAACATATCAGCGCCTAACTCAGCGACGCTTGAAACGCCACCCTTTATGGTGTTGTCGATGTCGAGTAACTTTAAATCCAAGAATACCCGTTTACCTGCGGCCTTCAGCTCCGGCACTAGTGCAAGACCGCCTGCAAATGCAAGCTGATGGCCGATTTTGTAAAAGGTCGCGCTATCACCAAGCGTTTTCACCAGTGAACTGGCTTTGTCGATCGTCGAGAAATCAAGCGCTACAATGACACTGTCTCTCGGTGGTAAATTAGAGGGGTGCATGTCAGCGACCTTTCTTGAGAGCTTCAGCTTTGGTCACTAAAGATCCCAGCATAGTTTCCATTGAAGACTTTGATCTTTCAGCAACCAATTTTCCATCCTCATCAAATGCACTCCCAGATTGGGGTACACCCAATTGTTCTGCAATTACCAATGCGCCAAATCCTTGCATTAGCATTGCGCGCATGGCTGTCAGATTCCGCATTGTTCCCATAGCACCGGGACTTGCGCCGGCAATTGCAAACAACGGGTCCTTGAATGGATGCAATTCGTTGCCGGGTTCAGGCTTGACCCGACTTACCCAGTCCAGTGCATTTTTCAATAATGCTGGCAGACTTGCATTGTATTCTGGGGAAACAATGACGATGCCATCATGCGCCGCCATTAATTTTGCAAAACGCCTCGCCGTGTTCGGAACGCCATCCTGCTTTTCCAAATCGCCATTGTAGAGAGGCATTTCAAAATCTTGAAGAGAGACTAGATTCGGTATCCCGCCAAATTTGGGAATGGCATTTGCAATTGCTTGTGCAAGGAGAGTGTTGCGAGACCCGGAGCGGATGGAACCAGAGAAAATCAGAATTTTCGGGTTGCTCAAGAAATAGCCTTTCAAGTCAATAGAGGAGTGTCACGCAGCCTTGTAGCGCCAGACACGCGCTGGTGGCAGATTTAGCATAATCCATGGGCTTACGTTCAACTCACAAGGAAAAGGTACTTCCTCCACCTTTACAGGTGGCACCAATGCATAAGAAAACTGGATGAACTCTCCACCTTTCGGCATTAAGGAAAGCGCGGCGTTTATAAGAGAAACGCGGTCCGCCAATGGGCGGGTAAAGAGTGGTAGGCTAGAAACAAAACTACTGGCCTCATCAACCCCATATTCGGCCAAAGTGCTTTTTATGGCGTAGGCGTCACCCTGAAGAATATTGCAGTCAGGAAAGCGTTGGCGCAGTAACCTACAAAAGTCAGGGTTAAACTCTACGGCAAATAATCTTTTGGGAACGACGCCATGTTCAAGTAGCGCTTTTGTGACTGAACCTGTGCCTGGTCCCAATTCCACCACTGGAACATCTGAATTCAATTTAACCGGGCGGGCCATGCGTTGGGCCAAGGCTTTACCTGATGGAGAAACGGCTCCAGTCGTTAGAGGCTTGGATGCCCAGTTTTTCAGGAAACGAGCATCATCCTTAAGACCGCTCAACAGGCGGTCTTTGCGGTCAACTTTTTCACACTTATCATGCTTGTGATCGACATTGTCCGTGCGTTTGGCGACTTTCAATCGCCTGTCTTGTCCGCCCACAAAACCTCCCAAACGGGTTCAGATTCAATCTCACTAGGAGGCCTCGCCACCTAGGTTTTCGAAAAAGTCGCGCATCCGTGCAAAAAAGCCATGAGATTGAGGGTTGTTATCTGCGGAACTTTCTTTTTCGAATTCCTGCAACAATTCCCTTTGTCGTTTGCTCAAATTGCTCGGTGTTTCTACCGCGATTTGAATATACATGTCTCCGCGTTGTTTAGACCGTAATACACTCATGCCTTTGTTGCGCAGGCGGAATTGTTTTCCGCTTTGGCTGCCATCAGGCACTTTCACGCGTGTTTTGCCACCATCTACTGTTGGCACATCAAATTGACCGCCTAATGCGGCTGTCGTCAAAGAAATGGGCACACGGCAAAATATATCGGCGCCATCGCGTTGGAAGAAATCATGAGGTTTCAACGAGACGAATATATAAAGATCACCTGTTGGGCCACCGCGTTCCCCTGCTTCACCTTCGCCAGCTAAGCGAATGCGGGTTCCATCTTCAATACCAGCTGGGATGTTGACGGATAAAGAGCGATCTTCATGAACCCGGCCTTCGCCCTCACAAGCATCACACGGATCGGTAATCATTTCGCCACGGCCCATACAGGTTGGGCAGGTGCGTTCTATTGTGAAAAAGCCTTGTGCAGCGCGTACTTTGCCAGCGCCACCACAGGTGCCACAGCTTGTTGGAGTCGAACCAGGCTTTGAGCCGCTGCCTGTGCATTTTTCGCAAGCAACAGAACTCGGGATATCTACATCGACGGTCTTACCCGCGAAAGCTTCTTCAAGGGAAATTTCCAGATTGTAGCGCATATCTGCACCACGATTGCTGGCTGATCGGCCGCGGCGTCCACCACCGCCTCCCATAAAGTCTCCAAAAATGTCTTCAAAAATATCAGACATTGACGAGCCAAAGTCGCCGCCACCCATACCGCCGCCGGGACCACCAGGTCCGCCTTGTTCAAAGGCAGCGTGGCCGAAGCGATCATAGGCCGCGCGCTTTTGCGGGTCTTTGAGTGCCTCATAGGCACCACTAACTTCCTTAAACTGTGATTCTGCCTCAGCATCACCAGGATTACGGTCCGGGTGGTACTGCATGGCCTTCTTACGATATGCGCTCTTCAGGGTTTTGTCGTCGGCATCCCGATCAACACCCAGAATTTCATATAAATCGCGCTTAGACATGAAACGGCCTGTCGTTTTGCATTTGAGTTTTTTGTACGTGCAGCGACATCAAATAGAAGCCCCCGACCTGAACAGAAAGAACTGTGCTTTCGGTATCAGCGCCGGGGGTATTTGTCACGCGGAACGCTCCTACGTGGTCTGATTATGCGGACTTCTGTTCGTCCGTGTCGTCATCAGATACTTCTTCAAAGTCTGCATCAATGACGTCTTCATCATGGCCTTCGGAATCATCATCTTCATCAGATTCTTCATCCTGAGACGATTTATAGATCGCTTCGCCAAGTTTCATGGACACTGTCGCCAGAGCCTGAGTTTTGGTCATGATTTCTTCAGAATCATCACCCTCAACGGCTGTCTTCAGATCGGCAAGGCCCATATCAATGGCTTCCTTGTCTTCTTCTTCCAGCTTGTCGCCATGTTCAGCCAGCGATTTCTCCGTTGTATTGATCAGAGCTTCCGCGTGGTTTTTAGCTTCAACAGATTCTTTGCGTTTCGCATCTGCATCTGCATTCGCTTCCGCATCTTGAACCATGCTGTCGATCTCGTCATCGGACAAACCGCCGGATGCCTGGATCTGAATCTGCATTTCTTTGCCGGTGCCTTTGTCTTTAGCAGACACATTCACAATGCCGTTGGCATCAATATCGAATGTGACTTCAATCTGAGGCATGCCGCGCGGTGCGGGTGGAATACCTGCCAGATCAAACTGGCCGAGCACTTTATTGTCGGCAGCCATCTCGCGTTCACCCTGGAAGACACGGATGGTCACAGCATTCTGATTGTCTTCAGCTGTTGAATAGACCTTCTGCTTCTTGGTTGGGATTGTAGTATTACGCTCGATCAAACGGTCAAACACACCGCCAAGCGTTTCAATGCCGAGAGACAATGGTGTTACGTCAAGCAACAGAACATCTTTAACGTCGCCCTGCAGAACACCAGCCTGAATTGCTGCACCCATGGCAACAACTTCATCAGGGTTCACACCTTTATGAGGCTCTTTGCCAAAGAATTCTTTTACGACTTCCTGAATTTTTGGCATACGTGTCATGCCGCCAACCAGAACGACTTCATCGATTTCTGCAGCGGACAAACCAGCATCTTTCAATGCGGATTTGCACGGATCAACAGTGCGCTGAACCAGATCAGCAACCAAGGATTCCAGCTTTGCGCGGGTCAATTTGATTGTCAGGTGCTTTGGTCCAGATGCATCAGCAGTGATGAACGGAAGGTTCACCTCGGTTTGTGTGGACGAAGACAGCTCGATCTTAGCTTTTTCAGCGGCTTCTTTCAGACGTTGCAGCGCAAGTTTGTCACCGCGAAGATCAATGCCCTGATCTTTTTTGAATTCGTCTGCGAGGTAGCTAACCAGACGCATGTCAAAGTCTTCACCACCCAGGAATGTATCACCATTGGTGGATTTCACTTCAAACACGCCATCGCCGATTTCAAGGATGGATACGTCGAAGGTACCACCACCCAGATCGTAAACAGCAATTGTTTTGCCGTCATTTTTATCGAGGCCGTAGGCTAAGGCAGCTGCAGTTGGCTCGTTGATGATACGCAGAACTTCAAGACCGGCAATTTTACCAGCATCTTTCGTGGCCTGACGTTGTGCATCATTGAAGTAAGCAGGAACTGTAATCACAGCCTGAGTTACGCTTTCGCCCAAATAAGCTTCTGCGGTTTCCTTCATTTTCTGAAGAATCATCGCAGATACCTGAGATGGCGAGTAGCTTTCACCCTGAGCTTTTACCCATGCATCACCATTGCCTGCTTTGACAATTTGGTATGGCACAAGTTTTTTGTCTTTGGTGACCATCGGGTCATTGAACCGTCGGCCAACGAGACGCTTAACAGCAAAAACTGTGTTTTCCGGGTTGGTAACGCCCTGGCGTTTAGCAGACTGGCCAACCAGCCGCTCGTCGTCTTCAGTGAAGCCCACCATAGATGGGGTGGTGCGAGCACCTTCAGCGTTTTCGATAACTTTTGGATTTTTGCCGTCCATGACGGCGATACAGGAATTAGTTGTTCCCAAATCAATACCAATGACTTTCGCCATATTTACTCTCCTTATTTGGCAGACATGAACCAAAACAACGCTCCGACCTCAAGGCATCGGTAGAAAAATAGCGATGTAGGAACAGGTCCCCTCTTTTCAACTTGTGTCATTCACTGCGCGTTGAATAAAGTTGGATGCCGTTTCTAAATTCGTGAATCGCACACCCAGCGTGACCGCGCTTCGAGGGGTATATAAGCGTGCGTGGCCACGGCTGCAAGCGCCGGATTACGGGGATTTATGTGAAGAAACCCATTTTTAAAAGGTTAATGAAGTGTCGATCACCTTGGTAAAGCAATTCTTAAAGCAAAAAAGGGCCTAAAATGGAGCTTCAGCCGGGTCTTTTTCTTTTCAGTGGATACTTCGATCGACCGTCGCAGGAGGCGTTAAGCGATGAAATTCGCTCGTTAGTTCAAGTTGCGCCGTTGTTTCATCCCAAAATGCCAAAAACTGGAAAGACATTTTCCGTTCGTATGTCTAATTGTGGCCCCTTGGGTTGGGTGGCGGATAAAGACGGATATCGCTATCAGGTAAACCATCCAACAACCCAAGAACCCTGGCCACCAATGCCACAACGCCTGCAACTGCTTTGGCGCGATATCGCAAACTGTGAACTTCGTCCGGAGGCCTGCCTGATAAATTACTATAGTCCGGAAGCAAAAATGGGTCTTCATCAGGACCGTGATGAAGATGTGTTTGGCGCTCCCGTTATCTCAGTTTCTCTTGGAGATGATTGCAGGTTTCGTATTGGATCGAACACCCGTGGTGGCCCAACCAAGAGCTTAAAATTACATTCAGGGGATGTGTTGGTGATGAGCGGTCAAAGCCGACTGGCATTTCACGGTGTCGATAAAATTTATCCCGGTACTTCCACATTATTGAAGGCACCGGGACGGATCAATTTAACGCTAAGGCGTGTAACATCAGACTAATCAGTCTTCTGTTTCGGGCTCAATGTCTGGTGCCGCTTTAGGCGTGGTCTTTGGGCCACCTTTGGAAACACCAACCATTGCAGGCCTCAAAACACGTTCGCCAAGCATGTATCCAGCTTGCATAACCTGCACAACAGTACCGCTGGTAACCGAAAGATTTGGAACTTCAAACATGGCCTGATGGCGGTTCGGGTCGAATTTTTCACCTTCAGGTTCTTCTTTGGTTACGCCGTGCTTGGCAAAAATCCGCACCATTTCGCGGCCAGTCATTTCCATACCTTCAACCAAAGATACGAGAGCCGTTCCGCCGTTTTCTTTTTCCTCGTCGGGAACTGCGGAAATGGCGCGATCAAGATTGTCGCCAATGCTCAATACATCGCGTGCAAAATTGGTGATTGCATATTGGCGGGCATCCGTCACGTCACGCTGGGTGCGCCGACGTAAATTTTCCATGTCTGCGGCAACCCGCAACATTTGATCTTTTAACGCGTCTTTTTCATCACGCAGGCCTTGGTTTTCCGTCAACAGAGCATCGATCACTTCATCGGGAGATCGCTGTCCTTCATAAACCTCTTCACCCTCGTCGGCGGAAGGTTCTGTTGCGGTATTTTCCACATCAGGTTGTTCGTCAGGGATTTCAGAATTTGCTGTTTCGTCGCTCATGATCGATCGCTGTCTTTATCAGGTACTAAAAGGGGTCAGGCGGGATATCGAAGCTTGGCGCCGAAAAATCAACCACCAAATGCATTAACTCAGCATTTTTCCCAAAAGCTGGGCTGTATAGTCGACAACAGGGATAATTCGGCCGTAATTCAATCTGGTCGGCCCAATGACGCCCAAGACACCAACAACGTTTTCTTCAGTGTCATGATAGGGGGCGACAACAAGCGATGAACCAGACATTGAAAAGAGGCTGTTTTCGGAACCGATAAAAATCCGCACGCCATCCCCGGCTTCAGCCGAGCCAAGCAGGTCGATCAAATCGGACTTACTTTCTAGATCTTCAAACAGAAGACGGATGCGGTCCAACTCCTCACCTTCATGTACATTGTCCAACAGGTTTGCGCGGCCTCTGACAATAAGGTTTTGCGCGCCACGCCCGGTGCCGTTTACACCAGCCCATGTAGCAAGTCCTGCTTCAACGAGTTTCGCTGTCAGCGCGTCCAATTCCTGTCGTTGTGATTCCAGCAAATTCTCCAGCTCTTTGCGGGTTTCATCAATGGTGCGGCCATGCAGCCCTGCGTTCAAATAATTGGAAGCTTCTACCAAAGCTGAAGCGGGCATACCTTTTGGAATATCTATAATCCGGTTTTCAACATTGCCGTCCTGAGCAACCAGAACCACCAATGCGCGGCCGTCTTCAATGCGAACGAATTCAATATGTTTTAGTGGAACTTCACGCTTGCCGGTCAAAACCAGACCTGCACCGCGCGACATGCCGGATAGCATCCGGCTGGCATCCGACAAAAGCGTTTCGCTGGCCTGATCGGTCGCGCCAACCTGAGCATCTATTTGCTGGCGGAACGTTTCATCCAGATCGCCAACTTCCATCATTGCATCAACAAAGAAGCGCAAGCCGCGTTCTGTTGGTAGACGACCCGCGCTGATGTGGGGCGCATAGATCAATCCCATCTGTTCCAGGTCAGACATGACGTTGCGGATTGATGCTGGTGAAAGATTAAGTGAAAGAGCACGCGAAAGATTGCGTGATCCAACAGGGGCGCCGTCTTCCATATAAGCATCCACAATATGACGGAACACCTGACGCGAACGTTCATCAAGTTCTGAATCTATCAATGGATTAGCTGGATCAATCATCACCAAATTACCAAATTGCTACTCTTATCCGGCAAACAACTCATGCTGCCATATGCATGCTATCACTAAACTTAGGGTCTGCGGGTGCTCATGAAAAGTTAAAGTTCGCTTATGAACCTCATTATCAAAGCTTTGCATTCGCCTCGCGCTTGTCTATCAAGACATATGAATCGCTTAAACTTGTGAGAAAACCGGATGAGACCTTCTAATCGAACTCCTGATGCTCTGCGCGCCGTTTCCCTGGAACGCAACGTTTCAAAACATGCCGAAGGCTCATGTCTGGTAAAATTCGGAGATACACATGTTCTGTGTACAGCCAGCCTGGCTGAAAACGTTCCGCCTTGGCTTCGCGGTGGCGGAAAGGGCTGGGTAACCGCAGAATATGGTATGCTTCCACGTTCAACTGGTGGACGCATGCGCCGGGAGGCCACTAGCGGTAAACAATCCGGTCGTACCCAAGAAATTCAACGCCTTATTGGCCGATCCCTGCGCGCAGTCGTTGATATGCAGGTTCTTGGTGAGCGCCAAATCACGCTTGATTGTGATGTGATTCAAGCGGATGGCGGTACCAGAACCGCTGCGATCACAGGTGCATGGGTCGCTCTGAGTGACTGCATCGCGTGGATGCGTCAGCGCAATATGGTCACTGGTAAGGTTCTCAAAGATAACGTTGCTGCTATTTCCTGCGGCATTTATCAGGGAACACCTGTGTTGGATCTGGATTATGACGAAGATTCTTCGGCTGAAACGGATGCGAACTTCGTATTGACCGGATCTGGAGGTATTGTTGAAATTCAAGGCACAGCGGAAAAAGAACCTTTTTCTGAAGATGAGTTGAAGCAATTGCTGGATCTTGCGAAATCTGGCATAGGCCAATTGGTCTCACTTCAGAACATGGCGATTATGTAAATATGAGCGAGGCACGCAGATTTTCAGGCGACAAGCTTGTCCTTGCCAGCCACAACGCTGGTAAGCTGAAAGAGATCCGTGACTTGGTTGCCCCTCATGGTATTGAGGTGGTGTCTGCCGCGGATTTGAATTTGCCAGAACCAGAAGAGACCGGCACGACTTTTGCTGCCAATGCAAAGCTAAAGGCTTTGGCATCTGCAACAGCAACTGGCCTACCCGCTTTGTCGGACGATTCAGGTCTGTCTGTTGACGCATTGGATGGCGATCCTGGGATTTACTCTGCCAGGTGGGCCGGACCGGACAAAGATTTTTTCCGTGCCATGCGTAATGTTCAAGAAGCAATGGAAGCCAAAGGCGCATCCACGCCAGAGCAACGCGGTGCACAATTTGTCAGCTCACTGTGTCTTGCATTTCCAGATGGTGATGCCTTCATTTTTGAAGGCATCATTCGTGGGCAGATTGTTTGGCCACCTCGCGGCACGCAAGGCTTTGGGTACGATCCCATTTTCATGCCGGAAGATCATGACATAACTTTTGGGGAAATGACCCCCCATGAAAAACATGGCCCTAGGCCAGATGGTCAGCCTGGCTTGTCCCACAGGGCGCGTGCTTTTGCCTTGTTTGAAAAGCATGGACTTTAAGGCCAAATCTTTCCATGACGACATCAGTTAAATCAAAAAAAATCACTCCAAACCATCCGACAAAGGATGCAGGCTTTGGCATTTATGTTCATTGGCCGTTTTGCGCGGCAAAATGCCCATATTGTGATTTTAATTCCCATGTGCGTCATCGCCCAGTAGACCAAGCGCGTTTTCTAGAAGCGTTCAAGTCGGAAATTGCGCATTTTGCCAGCCGGACACCTGACCGCCGGGTAACCAGTATTTTCTTTGGCGGTGGTACGCCGTCCCTCATGGAACCAGCAACGCTTGCTGGAATTTTGGATGCAATACATTGGCATTGGGCAGTAGAGCCGGATGCAGAAATTTCCATGGAAGCCAATCCGCAAAGTGTAGAAGCTGAGCGTTTCAAAGCCTATCGAAAAGCTGGCGTAAATCGTTTGTCGCTTGGGGTTCAGGCACTCAATGATCCGGAATTAAAATTCCTGGGCCGTTTGCACAATGTGGAAGAAGCGCTGAACGCAATCAAATTAGCTCGTGAAACATTCCCCCGTTTGTCCTTCGATCTAATTTATGCCCGACCCAACCAGAGCGTATTAGCCTGGAAGGAAGAGCTTAAGCAGGCGCTGGACTATGCGGTTGATCATCTGTCGCTTTATCAACTAACTATTGAGCCAGACACGACTTTCTGGTCGTTGCGCGAAGCAGGAAAGTTGGTTGTCCCATCTGCTGATGAAGCAGCTGAGCTCTATGAGGTGACGCAAGAAATTTGTGAAGACGCCGGGCTTCCGGCCTATGAGACGTCGAATCACGCTGTTCCAGGCGCCGAAAGCCAACACAATTTGGTCTATTGGCACTATGGCGAATATGTCGGCATTGGACCAGGTGCTCATGGACGCCTTGTTGGCGACAACGGTACATCTCGCTTCGCAACGGCCACCGAACGCAATCCAGAACGTTGGCTCTCTCTTGTCGAGTCACACCAGCACGGCACAATCACAGATGACGAGCTTTCACTGGAAGAGCAGGGCGATGAGTTTCTGGTTATGGGTTTGCGCCTCCATGAGGGCATTGATTTGTCGCGCTATGAAGCACTGTCAGGTCGCCGTATTGATCCGCGCCGGGTAGAAGATTTGCTGACACATAACATGATTGAGCGTCTTGCCCCGATCTCGCCCGGATCTAATTCAGAGAACCGGCTGCGCGCGAGCAAGGAAGGCGCGATGGTCTTGGATGCTGTGGTTGCCGATTTGGCGTCCTAACACCTCAATTGGTACCTGTTCACGGGCTGGCTTTGCGCAACGGTAGTGTACAGCTGGCATGACTTACGTTTTTCGCCAGATCGTCATGTTCACCCTCGCGGGCTCGTCCAGCCATTCGGTAGGCTCTGCACTCAATCCATGCTTCGCTAGCATTGTTTCAGGTGGCGCATCGCCCATGTTGGAGAACAGTTTTGTTCCTCCTGGCACAAGAGATCCTTCAGCTCGTGCCAGGTGAAAACTTGAATATCCTAGCGCCAAAAATAAATCAAAAACATCCCGCCCTCCGGGCACCGCAATCGCGCCACCCTCTGGCGCAGCCTGTTCCAAGACAGTTTGCCATTTGCAACCGGCAGGGTTCCACCACCAGCCATCGTCACGTTGCTCCAGTCCTTTGACGGATCGCGACAAGATAAGCCGGCGGCGCTGCTTTACATTTGGATTAGCTTCATGGCCTTTGCGCCCAACAACTGTGAGCGTCGCCGCATCAAGAGCTGCTTGGAAATAGGCCCAGTCTGCGTCATTCTTTAAAACATCAGGCATGTTGCCTGCTGCATCTGCGATGCAATGATCATCAGAAATGATTGCATATCCATCAATGGATGTCGGTGTGATGAGTTCGCTCATTGTTTTTGACGGAAATCAGAAAGTGCCCGCTGCATTCCAGCGCGGTAGTCAGGAACACTATAATTCATCGCTAATATTTCCTTGGACTTTGCATTCGAGACTTTTTTGTTTTCGCCGTAGAATGAGCGTCCCATGGGAGACAAATCTGCCTCATCAAATGGAATGAGTGGCGGTACATCAAGATCAAGAAGCTTCGCGGCATATTCCACGACATTTTGAGGCGGTGCAGGCTCATCATCGGTGATATTGAAGATACCTGGGGCTCGTTTTTCGACAGCTGACACCAAAGCTGTAGCAATATCGTCGACATGAATGCGGTTGAACACCTGGCCGGGTTTATCAATACGTCGGCCAGCGCCGCGTGCTACTTTTTCAAGTGGGTTCCGGCCAGGGCCATAAATGCCGGAAAGCCGAAATATTCCCAACGGAAAATCAGCTGCATCCGCCATGTCAATCCACGCTTGTTCAGCAGCTACCCGCGCTCTGGATCGCTTGGAGACTGGGCGACATTTTGTAGTCTCTTTGACCCACGCACCGTCATGGTTTCCATATACGCCAACTGTCGACAGATACCCAAGCCAAGGCTTCTTCGGTAGCAATTTAATCACGCTTGCAAAATCCCGCAAAACCGGGTCGCCCCCGAAAGGTAAACCCGCTTCGGCACCATCTGGATCTGGGGCAATGGAAACCAAAATGACATCTGCGGATTGCAGCTCTGCACTTACCGCAGAGTTTGGAAGGCCATTATATAAAAATGGCTCAAAACCCAATGCGCGCAAACCCTCTTCTTTTTCAGCACTGCGCGTTGTGCCAGAAACTTGCCAACCATTGTCGCGCATCTTTGTAGCAAATGCGCGTGCAGAATAGCCCAACCCAAAAATGAAAACTGATCCGGTCACGATACCTCAACTGGAATGCTGTATAAAATGAAGTCTGATTTTTGCATATAGGTGTCATAGAGACGACGGGCATCAGAATTAAATTCTTGTGTCAGCCACCGTACATTTGAAATCCTGTGGGTTTTCGCAAATGCAAAGACATGATCAATCAAAGCACGACCAGCGCCCGTACCCCGAACATCCGGGTGTACATAAAGATCACTCAGGTAACAGACCTTGCTGCCACCCAGCGAACGATGCATTAGCTGGTACTGCGTGAATCCTACCAGTTCGTCCTTTTCTGACATAGCAACAGTACACCAGAATTTTTCAGCTGGATCAAAAATCCAGTCCCAGACAGAGGCATGTGCACCTTCTGGAATTTCTGTATTGTAGAAGGCCGCATAGTCATCGAACATTCGATGCCAGACATCCTTGTCTGCCTCCGTTACGGCTCGTATGGAAATGGTCATTTTTTCTCTATACCAATTTTGATGTGGAGCATTTTTGAGAAATACAACTTAGCCATCAATCGCAAAATCAAGTGCTGCGGCAGCGTGGATTTCGGTGGTGTCAAAAGTTGGAACGTCGAAGTCCTGTTGGCTGATGAGTAAGCCAACTTCTGTACAGCCAAAAATTATTCCGTCTGCGCCATCGTTTATGGATTGCTCTACGACATCCAGATAGCGAATTTTAGAAGCCGGGTTAACAATGCCCTGACACAGCTCATCGTAAATCACGTTGTGCACGATTGTACGGCCAGCTTCATCGGGTATGATCGCTCCGATGCCGTGATGTGTGAGCAAATGACCTTTGTAAAAATCCTGTTCCATCGTGTAACGCGTCGCTAGCAGGAGTGGCAGTTTCACATTGGTTGTTTGGATGGCCTTGGCTGTGGCATCGGCTATATGTATAAGTGGGATTCTCACAGCATTTTGCACGCCGTCGGCCATTTTGTGCATAGTGTTGGTGCAAATTATCACGCAGTCGGCGCCGCCGCGCTCGAGCGCTTTTGCTGCATCTATCATTGCGATGGTTGCAGCATCCCAATCACCTTTGGCCTGCATGGCCTCAATTTCCGCGAAATCAAAAGACCACATTAAAATCTTGGCCGAGTGCAGGCCACCCAGTCGTTCTCGCGCCATACGATTCAGCAACTTATAGTAAGTGACAGTGCTTTCCCAGCTCATCCCGCCAATCAATCCAATCGTCTTCATAATTTCCTGTCTCATTTCAAACTGGGATTGGGATCAACCTTCCTTGATGTTGCTATGGCGCAATTCCAAAAAGTATGTTGAACTGGTATTCTTAAATTACAGGGGTATACAGAATATGATGAAAAAACTAACGAAATTTACACTCGGCGCGGCCGCCGTTCTTGCATTTTCCGTTGCTGGGCAAATCGCTCAGGCTGATGTGTTGGATGATGTAAAAGCTGCTGGAGTGCTGAAAGTTGGCGTGAAAGCTGATTACAAACCTTATGGCTTCCGCGATCCGTCAGGTGCCATTATCGGAATTGAACCAGATTTGGCCAAAGACGTTGCAGATGCACTCGGCGTAAAAATTGAATATGTGCCAGTGGTTAGTTCCAATCGTATGCAGTTTTTGGAGCAGGGCAAAATTGATCTGATGATCGCTACAATGACAGACCGGCCTGATCGCCGCAAAGTCGTGTCAATTCCGGATCCGAATTATTATTCCTCAGGTACCAACATCTTGGCTCAAAAAAGCTTTGGCTTTAAAGACTGGGAAGACCTGCGTGATAAACCAGTTTGTGGCATTCAAGGCGCTTTCTATAACAAGAAAACCGCGAAGGACTTTGGTGCAAAAATTGTTGCGTTTAAAGGCACAGCTGAAGCCTATGCAGCGCTTCAGGGCGGAAACTGCGTAGCATTTGTTTATGATGATTCAGCGATCGTTGCCAAAACTGGTGATCCTGATTTTACAGAGTATGAAATGCCTTTGGCGACCATCGATGATGCGCCTTGGGGTCTCGCTGTTGCTCTTGGTGAAACAGCATTTCACGACATGATGAGTGACATGATTGTTGGTTGGCACAAGTCAGGACGTATTTTGGAGCTGGAAACAAAATGGGGTGTTGCAAACACACCATTTGCAAAAGCTATGAACGAAAAATATAAGTAATTCATATCAAGACAGGAAAGGGCTCGCATGTGCGAGCCCTTTCTTTATCTATTGTTTGGTGCTTGGGCGAGCACTGTCGGAATTGGGGTAGTGCAGCATGGACGCGTTCTATGACTGGTTCAGAGTGCTGTACGAGGACACAGGAATAAATCTTCCGTTTCTGTATGACAGCTATGACCGTGGGCGTATGTTCGACGGTTTCTTGATGACCATCAAGCTGTCTCTGGTTTGTCTAATTTTCTCGATCATCATCGGCGTTATTGGTGCCTGGCTACAGGGTTCATCGCTTAAATGGACGCGCCGCATCGTCAATGGCTACATCCAGATATTTAGAAATACGCCGCCACTAGTTCAGCTCTATTTTTTCTACTTTGCAATTGGATCGGTCTTGCCAAAAGTTGCGAATGACTATGGCGGGCAATCCCCGCTTTTAGGCAGTTTTGCTTGGGCCGCAATTTCGCTCTCATTCTTTGCAGGCGCCTTTAATGTAGAAATTTTCCGCTCAGGTATTGAGGCGGTTCCTGAATCCACAGTTGAAGCTGCTGAAGCGCTCGGGTTTTCTAGGTTACAGATTTACAGGGATATTACTTTGCCACTGGCATTTCGGGTATGCCTGCCAGCGCTCAACAATAATCTGGTGAATTTGGTGAAAACCACAACGCTGGCTTATGCCATTGCTGTTCCGGAAATGTTGTACGAGGCCAATCAAATTTGGTCCGACAATGTAAACGTGACAGAAATGATGTTGTTCCTGCTGTTTGCCTATTTTGCACTGGTTGGCGTTCTGGTGTGGGGCATGAACCGTTGGGAACGGTCGATGAAGATTCCGGGGTATGGCGCATGAGCTATAAACCTTATCGATCAGCGCCCTACAAAACAGACTTGCCTGTGATGCTACCTGCCAGTGTAAAATCTGGCGCAAGCTTCATGCTGCAAATGAAACCATGGCACGGCTTGGTATTGGCGGGCTTGTGTGTGTTCACATCGTCTCTTAGCTTCGCGCAGGCCGATGTAACACGCGATGGCGTGTTTACTGTGCTGTGGCGCTGGATGCCGCTATTGCTTCAAGGCTTCATCTTTAATCTTGTGATCTCAGTTTGCGCCATGGCTGTGGGTACAGCCGTAGGTGCTGCTTTGGGTCTTGGCCAAATTTCACCCAATGGGTTCATTCGAAGGTTTTGCTGGTTTATCACCCAGTTCTTCAGAAATGCGCCGTGGTTGGTTCTCTTGTTTTTCGCCATGTTCTTGTTGCCATTCCAAATTAAAATAGGCGGTATTACAATTCCATTGCCGGATTGGCTGAAAGCAATTTTTGGTCTGTCATTGCCGGTTATGGCCAATGTATCGGAAATTGTTCGTGGCGCTGTTACATCGTTGCCAAGTGGTCAATGGGAAGCCGCAGAAAGCCTAGCCTATACGCGCCGCCAGACCCTGTGGCTGATCATATTGCCGCAATGTGTCAAACGCATGTTGCCGCCTTGGATGAACCTTTACGCGATTTTGACAATGGCGACTGTGCTGGCATCTATTGTGGGTGTGTCGGAAGTGATGACATTGACAGGTCAAGCGTTGGCTGCCGAGGGCGGACGCACAGATTTGCTGGCGCCATTTTACTCATTCGTATTGCTGATCTTTTTTATCTATTGCTATCCCATTGCGCGGTGGACGGTTTATTTGGAGAAGAAATATGCGGTTAAAGGCTAAAGGAAACCACTTATGAGCTGGACCGAAGACCAACCAATGGTGTCCATCAAAAATGTCTATAAATCCTTTGGTGAGCTGGAGGTTTTGAAGGGCGTTTCCATTGATGTGATGAAGGGCGAAGTGATTTGTATTATCGGTCCGTCCGGCTCTGGTAAATCTACTCTTATCCGTTGCGTCAATGCGTTGAACGATATTCAAAAAGGATCGATTACTGTGGAAGGAATTGAGGTCAACGATAAAGACCTCAACAAGCTGGAGCTGCGCAAGAAGGTCGGTATGGTCTTCCAGCAGTACAATTTATTTCCGCATAAGACTGCCCTGGAAAATGTGATGATGGCGCCTATTCGGGTTTTGAAACAGGATAAAGCCGAAGTCGAAAAATTGGCGCGCGATCTGATAAAGAAAGTACGCCTAGAAGGTAAAGAGAACAGCTATCCGGGTGAGCTATCTGGTGGACAACAGCAACGCGTTGCCATTGCGCGATCTCTTGCCATGAAGCCAGATGTAATTCTTTTTGACGAGGTAACTGCCGCGCTTGATCCCGAAACCGTCAACGAAGTTTTAGTCACGATCAAGGACCTTGCGGAAGAAGGCATGACCTGCATTCTGGTAACTCACGAAATGGGCTTTGCTCGCGAAGTGGCGGACCATGTCTATTTCACTGATCGGGGTGTTATCGTTGAGCATGGCGCGCCAGCAACCTTCTTTGACGAAGCAAAAGATCCTCGTACAAAAGAATTCCTTAGCCAGATTCTATGACCAAACTAAATGCAGACCTATCGGCTCTGAAAGCGGCCACGTGGCATTGCACGCCGCCAAGTTGGTCGCTCGATGAAACACTGCGGGTCACCACAGGAAGTAAGACAGATTTCTGGCAAGGTACCTATTATGGCTTCCATCGCGATGATGGTCATTTTCTGGGCTTGCCGGTTTCCGGGGACTTTACCGCAGTTCTAACATTTAACGGGGCGTATGAAACGCTGTACGATCAGGCTGGTCTCATGTTGCGCGTCAATGAAAATCACTGGTTGAAAACAGGTGTTGAGTTTTCAGATGGCATGACGAATTTCAGCACTGTGGTGACACGAAATAACTCTGACTGGTCGGCCACGCAAAGACCTATGGTGTCAGGACCGCAAAGCGTGCGGCTCACACGCATCGGTTCAGCGATCCTCATCCATTTCAAAGATGAAAATGGCATGTGGCAATTTCTCCGCCTTGCAGATTTCCCAGCACCTGAAGAAGTGTTGATAGGTCCCATCGCTTGCTCGCCAGAACGCGCAGGGTTTGAGGCAGAATTCACATCTTTCACGATTGGTCCAGTTATAGGCAATCCGCTGCACAGCGATTGAAATGAGTAAGTGGGAGCTAGATTTCCCGCGCTGGCGGCAAATCGGTGAAGGGGCTGTTATCCATCCACGTTGAGATAATACGCGCCAGAGCATTTGTTCCAACGATGGTGATGATATCTTTGGAAAGCGACGATCTGTAACTCAAAAGGCCCGTCCAGATATCAACCATCGTTTTCACTGTTGTGGTGAAATAGACATCAATGTCTTTGCCCGGATTTTTATCGCAGGTGTCAACCTTTCTGTCGTTCACAACAAGCCACCAATTGGCTTTTTCTGTCATGTCGGTAAAGGTGAACTGAATGATCGTTTCTGTGTCGGGCAAGTTATCCGGCAATATGCTGCGCTGCAGATAGAGCATCAGCAACTCCACATCGTAATCTTTAGTTGGCAGATTGGACCGCGCCCAACGCATGCCCCAATTCCCTAGAGAGAGAAGAATGGGCAATAATTCTTTGCAGGAAGGCGTCGCATAGTACTCATGGCCCTTTTGTCCTTGTACCTTTTTTTTGATGATTATGCCTCGCTCTTCCAGATCAACCAGGCGGCGGGTCAAAAGAGTAGGCGATATCGTTCCAAGGCCACGCTGCAGATCACTAAAGCGGCGTCCGCCCATTAGAATTTCCCGAATGATGAGTATTGTCCATTTCTCCCTGCACACTTATCTTTGTGTGGTCCGGTACTCCATTTTATGTAGTCAGTTTTTACAGTAGCCGGAGCATTTAATCAAAGTTCAATCTTCCATTTTTCGCCTTGCCCGCTGGTCACCACGACTTTCTGGGCCGATCAATGAAAATACCAAATATAACACCTTGCAACAGAGGCATTTGCCGGCAAAGTCATCGGCCATGACGAGGATTGTTAACAAACTTGGCCTCTAAAAAGCCGTTGCGCATGCTGGGCCTTTGACCTCAAGGACTCTCGCGCCAAAAACCAGCCTTACAGAGCGGTATTTACGTGAGGGGCTCAACAATCAGGTTGCCGGCGGATATCTTGTCTACGACAAACTCTGTAACCTTATCTGTTTCCAGACGCGTACGTCCGGTTTTGGCAAGTGAAGACAGCCCGGTCTTTCTCGTGCCTGTGATGGAAATCGCTGCGTCCTTATGGATGCAAGAAGATCGTCTGATCAGTGTGTTCCGCACTGGCGAAGGCATTGCATGCGGTGATCATCATCACCGCTTATTCTGCGGCAGTGAACCCCAATTTTATCTTTTATAGGTTTTGGCAATCACGACCCTTCAGTTGAAATCGCGATAGGCCATGCCAAAGAAGCAAGCGTTTCCGGAAACCTTGAGTTCAAATCACAGGATGTTCAATCCTATTCGGCAGATGGCTTTGATCTTATCTGTTTTAAGGATTGACTGCGCGATAGGGGCGACCCAGTTGGTGCAGCCCGTCATGCGGCCAGCGCACTAAAACAAGACGGTAGTGTCATGTTTGTTGAACCTGCAGCAGGCAATGTGGTTGAAGACAATATCAACCCTGTGAGCCGGCTTTACTATGCGGCCTCAACAGCCGTTTGCACGCCATGTTCTCTGTCGCAAGATGTAGGCCTAGTTCTTGGTGCGCAGGCCGGAGAAAGCCGTCTATCGTTGATTTGTAGCCAAGTGAAATATGTGTGGCCATAGGAAACGGGCATTCGCATACAAAGCTAAAGTTGGCTGTTTGCTGCAGTATCGTCTGAAATATGCCTGTCGCGATGATAGCCGGGGAAACAATTCCGAGCGATCTCGCAACAGCACAAATAATGGCGGTAATTTTGATGACGGCGGCATCGTAGAGTTCTATACGTTTACGGATTGGCTCTGAGTAAATCCTCAGGGCCTGCGCAGTTTAGCAAATCGGATCGTTTTTCAATGCTGTTGGAAGGCAATCCTGCAGTTTTGTCTTTTTTGTAGTGTGTTACTTCATTTTGTGTAGTGGATCCCTATAGTCCCTGAAGTATTAATTCAAAGCGCGATCTTCCATTCATCGTCTCGCCCACGGTCATCCTGACTTCTTGGGCCGATCAATGGAGAAACGAAATGAAATACCAATTTGCAAAACCTGTCTTTGCCGCAGCCATTGTCTGCACATTGTTTACTGTGCCTTCAGTTGCGCGTCCGCAAATTTCTGACATGGGTTGTGATGCATCAAACGCGCTCATAAAATCTCGCGGTAGCGTAATTATGGATATAAAACCAGGTGTTTACCGTCGCTTTGTTGCCAAACGTAATATGTGCGGGCATGGCAAACAAGCCTACACTTTCAACGCCAATGTTGCAGGGATCAAGCAGTGTCGCTTGTTTTATGCGTGCAGCGATAATCGCAGTACAGGCCGGTCCGAGCATTCCAACAATAGCAACTCTTCCAGCGGTAGCGGAAGTCCAAGTTCTGGAAGTCCAAGTGGCGGCAGCGGCGGACATACTGGTTCGACCGGGCCATAGCGCTTTTCAACATCCGGATATCAATTGAGCCAGGTCCCTGTGGTGAGTTTTAGCTGCGGGACCCGTCTTTCAAAATAATAGAGAAATCTCATGACTTCATTTGTCTCAAGAATGACAACACGCATTCCCTATATTGCAAAACAGATTAAACGCCGTCAGATGGCAAAAATACTTTACAATTTAGACCATCGCGCGTTGAAAGACGTTGGCGTATTCCGATCAGAAATTGATGCCTTTGTCTACGAAAGCATCGGCGCGCGCAGGCCATTTTATAGTGGTTTTCAGAATAGGGAATTATGATTTGCAGAGGTGCTCCCACTCTGTCAGAAAACTCATGACTTCCAAAGAATCTTGAAGGCGAGGAGAGGGACGCAGCGCCTCTGTCCGACCTTCAGTCAACGCAGCTTCCACCATTTTGATTTGGTGGTAGAACGCGTTGTGCTCATCTTCGATAAAAACCTCCTCAGCCTCTCCACCATAGGGCAGCCATGTAAACACGCTGCGTCCAGGCTCTGGCATCCAAGGGCTTGATGTAAAGGTCAACATTCCGTTTTCGCCACAAATGGAAAACCCAAAAGCTTTGCCATAACTGTCGGTTGATTGAAGATTTGCCAAAACGCCATCGTCAAATCGCACCGTTACGGCTGCATCGCAGATGTTTCCATCGTGTTTTGAAATATTGCCAAAACCCTGCATTTTACGAGCGGAAAATGCAGCCTCGCCACAAAGTGTCTGCACGACGAATTGTAGCAATGATACTGGATAGCAACCAAGGTTATATAAGGTACCATTTCCAAGCGGGTTCACCAATTTCCATATATCCGCCGCATAGAAGCCGTTCACGGACTTCAGAGCTCCAAGCCTTCCATCAGTGAGAACACTATGGAGTTTTCTGCAAAATGGGTGCGCTAGATACATTAATCCTTCTACGAAAAAGGTTTGGTTTTGCTGCACTTTATTCACCAGCACACGGGCTTCTTCCATTGTGGTCGTGAGTGACTTTTCTGACAGAACCGCTTTGCCATTATCAGACGCCTTCATGGTCAGCGTATGGTGCACGTGGTTTGGCAGTCCGATGTAAATGACATCAATATCAGGATCAGCGACAATGGTGTCGTACCCCACAATCTGGCGCGGTATTTTGTGTGCGCTTTGAAAGCCTGTTAGCGCTTTTTCATTGCGCCCAGCAACAGCCTCAATGCGCGAACCATCGCTTGCCTTTATGGCATCTGCAACAGTGTTGGAAATAAAACCAGTGCCTAGTATTCCCCATCTTAGCATGCAAGTAACTCCAAAATCAGTATGAAAACCGCGGCCGTGTACTTGATGTGTCGTGTCACAGATTCACAATTTTGTTAAGAACCAGGTTCTTGTGAAATGACATGTGATGAGGGGCAAGTGTATGCGGTGTCAGCTTCATTGCGTTTCGTCATAAACCGCCTATGTTTCGCTGATTACAAAGCAGTTGCTCAGTTGACGCTTGTGGCAGGCCGTACTTCAAGCTCTTCTTGCGGGAACGCATCACCCACTAGAAAATCGAATGCGAGAATTGTTTTTTGTTCCGCATTTGCTTCGCATCTAAATTTCAACTGGTACCACCTGTCATTGCTGCGAAACGCTGCACCATTTGCAACAATAATTTGTTCGGCTGTTATAGCTTCAGTTATAGCTGAAGACACAACCAAATCGGGCTGAAGGTTACTGTTAGATTTGGCTATGCGAGCGATGGCTTCCTGATGACACAGCTGCTCGCGTTGCTTGTCTCCAGTTAAAGGCTCGCGTTCTTTGGGAGGAACGCGTGCACGAGGAATGGCGACAACTTTTCCAGGTATTGGTGGCGCGTTGATATCACCGTCTGGTTTCCCAGGAATTACCTCTTTTGGTTCCTCGGATTGGCCCTCTTTTTCAGGCTGCTGTTGTTGCGCTCTTTGTACATTTTGCCGTGGCTGCAAAGGGGCCTGTTCTTGCTCTGCCTCGGCTTGCTCTTCAACTGGTTTTGTTTGATCGAGATCTATATCGAGATTCTCATCAAGCTCTGGTTCATTTTCCTTTGAGCGCTCCAGCGCACGAGCTTCTTCAAACTCTTGTGGCGTTACCACCTCTACCGATACACTTTCCGGTACTTGCGCTTCTACATGCCTGTCATTTGGTACGAGTAAAAATGCAGATATGGCAAGTGCATGCAGACCAACAGAGGCAATTATACCCCATATTTCAGTTCCAATTTTGGAAAGGCCCGCAGCGGCTTTCATAGTGACAACTTAAAATCCAAATTTCACGATATAGATAGCATAGCAAAACCATATCCAGATGTTGCCAACAATCTAATTGAAACATTCGAACGTAGATTCTGTTCAAATGAAGGCAAAGCCATTTGAGTATTCCAATAGATATGACGCATTAATAACCAAAGTTTTTGGGTGAAGCGATTTGATGGATTGTTGCGAAATTATTTGGACGGCGTACACTCGTTAAAAACTCGGATGCTACCCATGCCTTCAACTATTGTTGGTCCAAGGACTGAGAAAACGCTGCATTGTGAAAAGCGCGCCTGGATAAAGCGCCCTGAAAAGGGCCGTTCGGACATCACGACCTTTCTGCATTCATGCGTTGCATTTCTTCTTCCAACTGTATTGAAGCCGACTAGTTCTGCTGGCGGGATGGCGGGATTACTGGCGGAAGCAGAAAGACTGAAGCTATTTTCTGCCAAATCGATAGCGGTTCCAGAAATTTTGGAAATTAACGAGAATAGTATCATCCTGTCAGACTGCGGCCCTCATTTACGGCATGTTCTGAAGACCACTGTTGATCAAAAAGAAGTTTTGCAGTTGTTAGAAAAGGCAACCAGCAATTTAGCTTTATTGCATTCTATGGATTTGGTTCATGGCCGACCACATTTGAAAGACATGACGCTCGACGCTGAGGAGCGCATATGTCTTTTGGATTTGGAGGAAGATCCGTTGAAGGTAATGGGATTGAATGCTGCACAAGCCCGCGACATTTGGCTGTTTTTATCCTCATGTGCTGAGTTTTGTGAGGATCCATCCAAAGACCTCAAAGCTCTTCTTTCACTGTACCTAAAATCTGCCAAAAGTGATGTCGATTTGGAACTGCGCAATATTGCTCGTAGTGGTCGACCCTTTCGTAAGATGATCACTTTTTTCAGGGCCAGCAATCTGGGCCGCGATGTTTTTGGGGCGTATTGGGCGACAAAGGTTTTGGAAACCCTTTAGAAGTTTTCGCCTAGTAAGACTTTGCTTGGTTGAAAGAAGGAATCGAACGTTTCTTGACGTATGGGTGCTGGGCGTCTCCATGCATAAAGCGTTGGCTTGACGCAAGTCAGGGATCCTTGCAAAATCTGACAGGTTCTAAACGTGAGAGATTTCGTCATGCAACTCCGCCAAATCACGCCATTTGTTCCATGTACCAATTTACAAAGGCAAGTGGATTTTTACGAAAAAATCCTAGGATTTGAAGTCGGCTTTCGCGCAGATAACTACGCATTTTTAAAACGCGATTCTGTGGCCGTGCGTTTGATTGAAGTAGATGACATTGTGGATTTGTCTAGGCCTGACCGCGAAGGATCCTTCTATATCGACGTTGAAGATATTGACGCACTTTATGTGGAAATGAAACCGGCCTTGGATACGTTACCGCAAGGCAGGGCTCGGGCACCATTTAATCAGCCCTATAATCAGCGCGAGTTCCATGTCGCCGACGAAGATTGCACGCTTATATTCTTTGGAGAGGAAATTACCTCATAGGCGCTTGATAAACAGCAGTTGGCGAGACCGTTAGAAACGATCTCGCCACTGTGTGCATAAGCTCGCGGGAAGGACGTAAGCTTAGCGCGTGCGTTTAATGGCAAATGTTTTTGGTGGAGTTGGTTTCGCAGTAGGTGCTTTGAATTTTAGTGGCTCACGGGCAATTGATGCACCGTAAACTTCATCACATTCGTCCATGCCAGAGCTTGCGCAAGGCACAGGGTGGCTGCCCTCATTACAAGAATCGATCACGAGATCATAACAGTCAGAGAGTTTACTGGCTTCCGCAGCGCCATTTATGGCTACGGCAGAGAAGATTGCAAAGGCAAAAACGCGGTTCATGGTAAGTATTCCTCAGATGTATGTTTGGTTCAACGTCTCATCATTGAGCCGCCGTTGAGGGTGTGTTTAGAGAACTCCGCCTGAACTTTTTTTGAAGCCACCGTTCAGTTTCCATTCAGTTGCTCTAAAACCAGTTTGGCCGCTGCAAAAGAACAGTTATGGTGCGCGCTGATTCCGCACCCACCCATAAGGACGCGCCATGAAAAAACGCCAAATTTTACAAGACGGAACAAAGACCTCAGAAATAGGTCTTGGCTGCATGAGCTTTGCTGGTTTCTATGGCGCCACGACAGAAGCGGAAGCCCATACCACGTTGGCAGCAGCATTGGATCTTGGCATCGATTTTCTTGATACGGCAAATATTTATGGCATGGGCGTATCGGAAAGCATGATCGGTAGTTTTTTAAAGGGCGATGACAGTAAGTTCACTATCGCAACTAAAGGATCCATCTGGACAGACCCTGCGACAGGGCAGCGCGGCTTTAACAATAAGGCAGACCATTTGCGCGCCGAGCTAGAGAAATCCCTTACCCGCCTTGGGGTGGAGCATGTAGCGCTTTATTACATTCACCGCCGTGACCCTGAGTTGGAAATTGAAGCGGTGATGGAAACACTCTTGGCATTGAAGGCTGAAGGTAAAATTGGTGGTATCGGATTTTCAGAGATTTCACCCACATCTCTTCGTCGCGCCAGTGTGATTGGCCCCATAGATGCCGTCCAGAGCGAATACTCGCTTTGGACCCGTTATCCAGATTTGGGTCTGGTGCAGACCTGCAAAGAGCTAGGCGTTGCTTTCGTGCCGTTTTCTCCTTTGGGTCGCGGCATGTTTGGTTCCAAAACACCTAACCCAGTTGAATTTGGCCCAAATGACTTCCGAAATGGCAATCCGCGTTTCGTTGAGCCAAACTACAGCTACAATGCGGAACTCGTAAAACCTTTCAAAGCCTACGCAGCAGACCTGGGCACCACACCAATTGCGCTCTCACTTGCCTGGTGTTTGGCGCGCGGAGCAAATCATCTGCCTATCCCCGGCACGCGGACATCAGCGCACTTGAAAGAATGCGCTGCCGGCAGTGATTTCAATATGACAGATGATATTATGGCCGAGATAGAACGCATTTTACCCGTCGGCTGGGCCCACGGCGACCGCTACACGAAGGCGCAGTGGATTGGACCGGAAGGGTATTGCTAGTTCAAACAAAAGGGCACCTCGATGGGCGCCTTTTTCATACAAGGTTACATTGATTTAAGACGCGAGACTCACAACCAATTTTACGTGTGTTAGGTTGGGGCACTTTCAATCCTATCGGCCGTGCAAACTGAACCGAGGGAAAAAGTAACCGAACCCCAATCATTGTTGGAAATTCACTTTTTTGTTTCTGGAGTGCTTCGTTAGCCATGTTCGTTCGGAGTACGGCTGATGAGTACGTCAGCCGACCTTTACGCTCCAATAGCCCATTCTGCCGCATCGCGGACCACAGGATCGGGGTCCGCTAGGTGTGGTTTTGCTGCCACTTTCAACTTCTCCTCGCCCGAATTTCCGATGGCGATCAGCACGTTGCGCAAAAATCTGTTTCGGCCGATGCGTTTTATGGGGGAACCGGAGAAGAATTTTCTGAAAGCTGCGTCGTCTAAGCTGGCTAGGAAGTTTAGATCAGGATGCTTTAAATCATCGCGGGCGTGCAGCTTGGCTTCATTTGCTTTGCTTGCAAACTTGTTCCACGGACAGGCAGCTAGACAATCATCGCAGCCATATATGCGATTGCCCATTGGCTTTCGAAATTCCTCGGGGATTGGACCTTTATGCTCGATGGTGAGGTAGGAAATGCAGCGGCGCGCATCGAGCTGATAGGGCGCTGGAAAAGCGTTGGTTGGGCAGATGTCGAGGCACGCCCGGCAAGAGCCGCAATGATCAATCTCTGGCGTATCTGGTCGCAATTCCAAATCGGTGAAGATCGAGCCTAAAAATAGCCACGAGCCGAATTCGCGCGACACAAGATTGGTGTGTTTGCCCTGCCAACCAAGTCCGGCTTGCTCAGCCAGTGGTTTTTCCATAACAGGTGCTGTGTCCACAAACACTTTGACCTGAGCGTTGTTGCGGGATGCAAACCGACCAGCAATGGTTTTCAAACGGCCTTTGATAAGGTCGTGATAGTCACGGTTTTGCGCATAGACAGAAATTGTGCCTTCTTGCGTACGCTCCAATTGTGGCAGGGGGTTATCATCCGGCCCATAATTCATACCCAGCATGATGACGCTCTTCGCGTCTGGCCAAAGCGTCTTGGGGTCTGCTCTGCGCGCCAGCGTTTCTTCCATCCAACTCATCGAGCCATGGCGGCCCTTGGCAACGTACTCGGTTAAATTTTGGCGCGTGATTTCTGGCAGGTGAGCATGGGCTATGGAAATGGCGTCAAATCCGTAGGTGCTAGCGTCCTGCTTTAAAGCCGACAGAATTTTATCCGTCATGAGAGTTCACGTGGAAAGAAAGGTTGCTTGGATATCTCACCCAGCCATGTCTTGGCTGTGTGGTCAAACATTCCTGCATCGCTCAGCTCAAAAATCGAGATCGGTGTAATGTGCGGGAGGTGGGATACCGCGCATCTTATCAGCTAGGATCTCCCGGAATGCTGGCCGGCATTTAATGCGCGCATACCAGGTTTTCGCTGCATCGTGATCTGACCACGGCATCTCGTTCAAATAATCAATCACGGAGATTGCCGCCGCCGCCGCAAAGTCAGCATATGACATCTGATCGCCACCGAGCCAGTTACGCTCAGATGCTAAGTATTCTAAATACCCGAGATGATTTTTCAAATTAGCTCGCGCCGCACGTAGTACCGCAGATTCCGGCGCACCGCCGCCCGCATCGCGTGGCATCTCGCGCTTTGTAACTTTTTCGCTGACGAAATATTGCGTGGCTTCGGCTTCCATCTTTACCAAAAACCAATGCATCAAACGCCGCACCTCTGCTCGCGCCAAAGGATGGCTTGGCATCAAACGGCGGTCTTCCAGAGTGAAACCGCGTGTTTCATCGAGATATTCGCATGCCGTAATGGCGCCGCATATCGGCACATCGCCCTCATCCACCATGACGGGCAAGGTGCCTTCAGGATTCAGGAGAAGGAACGGTTCGCGTCGTTCCCAAGTGCGCTCGACGAAATACTCGGCGCTCGCTCCATACTCGCCAATGGCCATTCGGACGAGCCGGGAACCGGCAGACATAGGATGATGATAAACTTGCAAGAATCGCCCTCAACGCAGATTTTTCGGCATTTCGTGAACACTTTCTTAAAGATAAAAGCTTTCCAAAACATTGATTTACGGGTGGTTTGATGGGCCAATGCGGGGAAATTACGGCATAGAAGATACTGGCAACCATCGCATCACGTACAAAGAAAGTATCTTTGCGATGTGCCCACCATAACCTTCCTCACGTGGAGTTTGGTGATTGAAGACAAATTTTTAACCGCCGTCTTGATAGAACAGGCACAACGCAACTCAACAAGCTGATTCTCGCTTAAAACTATCAAGAAAACAAAGACTTCATGGATCAACAGACACTCATAGAGGCCGCCATGCTTGGCCTTCTGGAAGGCTTTACAGAGTTTCTTCCAGTTTCATCCACTGGCCATATTTTGCTCGCAGGACATTTTTTGGGCTTTGAGAGCGAAGGCAAAGTCTTCGAAGTATTGATCCAGTTTGGTGCTATTCTGGCGATATTATTTGTATATTTCTCAAGGCTTTGGACAATTCTTGTAACTTTGCCAACGTCTGAACAAAGCCGCAGATTTGCCGCCGCAGTCACTCTGGCATTTCTACCAAGTGCATTGATCGGAATTTTTGCTCACGGGATTATCAAAACAGTGCTTTTCGAAGCGCCAACATTGATTTGTGTGATGTTGGTCTTGGGTGGTTTCGTGTTGTTGTGGGTGGATCGGCGGGAAACGACCGTTCGATATACCGATGTGCGTGATTATCCACTGTCATTAGCGCTCAAAATTGGCTTGTGCCAATGCGTTGCCTTTATACCGGGCGTGTCTCGGTCCGGTGCCACAATCGCTGGGTCGCTTCTGATGGGAACCGACAAACGCTCAGCGGCAGAATTTTCATTCTTTTTGGCCATTCCCACTATGGCGGGCGCTTTTGGTTATGATCTTTGGCTAAACCGCAATGCACTCAGCCAAGACGACATGGCCATTATTGGTGTTGGATTTGTTGTCGCCTTCATCGCGGCCATTTTTGTTGTGCGTGGACTACTTAATTTCGTCACACGACATGGCTTTGCACCCTTTGCCTACTGGCGCATTTTCATCGGCACGCTCGGGTTAATCGGGCTTTACTTACTTTAAGTATCGCCGGCTTGGCTCGCTTCCGGCTCAAACTGACCGCGTTCGCGGTATTGAATCAGATATGTTGGAAGGATTGCTTCCATTGATCGAGGACTGATACCCATTCCAACCAATGTGTGGCCAGATTTCTCAGCGTCAGAGCTAACCACATTGTCGTGTTTCAGCATTAAAACCTGATCACGTGTTAGCGGTGGGTTTGGTAGCATCCCCAAAATACGACCTTTAAACTCAGCCAGACCCCAAGGAATGCTCGCAAGTAGACGTTTACGCTGCGTGATACTTAGCATCAGCTCAAGGCACTCTTTAAATGTGCGCACGTCCGGTCCGCCAAGTTCATAGGTAGAACCAGCTTCCAATTCACCAGCAATGCCCAACGCAATGGCTTCTGCAACATCGCCAACATGAACCGGTTGGAATTTAGTCTGCCCACCACCAATAAGAGGCAATATTGGAGACATGCGAGCCATTTTGGCAAAGCGATTGAAGAACGCATCATCCTGTCCAAAAATGATGGAAGGGCGAACGATTATAGCATTTGGAAACTCCTGCTGGACCGCTGCTTCACCATCAGCTTTTGAGCACCCATATTCAGCATCTGATTCTGAATCAGCACCTATTGCCGACATGTGGACCAAACGCTCAACGCCCGCTTCTTTACAAGCTCTGGCAACAATGGCCGCGCCGCGTGCTTGTACGGCATCAAATTTTTGGGCGCCGGTTTCGCAAAGAATACCAACAAGGTTCACCACGTAATCTGCATTAGCGACAGCTGCCACTACAGAGTCTGGATATCGCAGATTTGCTTGGGTGGGTTGGATTTGACCAACAGCGCCTAAGGGGCGCAGATGCCCTGCAAGGTCCGGACGGCGCACAGCAACATTCACCCTATAGCCGCGTTTGGCGAGTGCACGTACCACGTGTCTTCCAACGAAGCCGGAGCCTCCGAATACTGTTACGCGCTTTTCTGTTCCGCTGTGCTGATGCATTGTGCCACCATCTGTCTATCTTTGACGGTGGGATAAGCCCACCGGATCATGTTGATTGATCTATAGCAGAATTGGTAAAGCTCCAAGAGCTTGGCACAGGATTTTGTATGATTTCTGTCGCTTCTGCATAAATGGGCCATTGACAGGGTCAACACGGGTCCTTATTCCAACGCAAATGCCCAGATGGCGGAATTGGTAGACGCGCCAGCTTCAGGTGCTGGTACTCGCAAGGGTGTGGAGGTTCGAGTCCTCTTCTGGGCACCAAACTCCTTTTAAAATCAAATTTACCTTGCGCGTGTTATGGTCAATAGACACGCTGTGTTGCATCGCTACACCCAGAGATAACATCATGACCATAAGACTGCACAATCATGACCTACCAGACGATTATGATGCAGGTGATTCTGTCGCTATTGATACAGAAACCATGGGATTGAACCCGCACAGGGACCGCTTGTGCCTAGTGCAAATTTCAACAGGTGATGGGAACGCCGACCTCATTCAAATCAGTCAGGACCAAGAAACCGCTCCCAATCTGACGCGTGTCCTGAATGATCGCAATGTTCTGAAGCTGTTTCACTTTGCGCGGTTTGATGTTGCAGTTCTGCTGTACAGGTTTGGCGCCTTAACGTCGCCAATTTATTGCACAAAAATCGCTTCGCGCTTGGTGCGTACTTACACAGACCGACATGGTTTGAAAGAGATTTGCCGTGAATTGATTGGTGTTGATATTTCCAAGCACCAACAAAGCTCTGATTGGGGTGCTAACGAATTGAGCGACGCGCAACAGGAGTATGCCGCCAGTGATGTGCTTTATCTTCACGCTCTCAAAGAGAAGTTGGATGAAAGGCTTGAACGCGAGGGGCGGGCTGAGATTGCACAAAACTGTTTCAATTTTCTACCAACGCGGGCGCGGTTGGATTTAATGGGGTGGCCTGAAACAGATATTTTCGCCCATTCATAGGGATACAGCCTATCTAAGGTGCGGTATTTTGATGTTTCTGATGCGGTGACACATTCTCACCAAATCTTGCACCTTTAAAGATTTTGTGAAGTTAGGCTTTCTGCAAATACGTTTGTGGTGCAAACTAATCGCCAGCAAGGGGTAAAGCGGCTTTTGAGCGAGACAATTTCAGATGTGGTGCGTACGTCACTGGCAGGAATGCAAAATCCAGCCACGGCCTTTGCGTCTGTTCCAGAAAGCATGCAGGCCTCTGATCGCAAAATGTTCTTCAAACGTGCCCGACGTCATAGTATTTGGGTACGCCTTTTACGAATTTGTCTCCCGCTTTTCGGTTTTGTCGCCATTGCGGGCATGGTTTTTATAACCACATTCGTTCCAAAAATTGGGGATCTGGGGCTCGACCTGGGAGATATGACCCTCTCCTTCAATGGCAGTTCCATCATGATGAATAACCCGAAACTAAACGGGTTCGGAGATGATGGTCAGGCATATGAAGTAAAAGCCGAAAGCGCGACGCAATCCATATTAAATCCGGAAGTCATTAATCTCAGTGGTTTGCTGGCGAAAATAACTTTGGAAGATGGCACTTGGGCTGATGTGAGTTCACAAGATGGGGTTTATGATAATAAGGCCTCAACGCTGAAACTGGACAATGCAATAACTGTAAATTCGAGCGAAGGTTACCGAATTACATTGGAAAATGCGGAAGTTGATTTGAAGAGCGGTACGCTACTCAGTCATTCACCGGTTGAAGTTCAAAGCGAAACAGGCTTCATGCAATCCAACGCACTGATAATCGATGAGGGTGGTCAGCGCATTCGATTTACAAAAGGAATTCGAGTTCTAATCGTTCCACCAAAATCTGGTGGCCAGTTGATTGTGCAGGACTGATAGATAAAAAATGACTTCAAAAGAACAAAAGCTTCCTCACTTTTCAACACGTTGGATAGCCTATTTTCAAGTCCTGTTGTGCTTGTTTGCAATGCTCTCTTTCACGCCGGTTTTTGCGCAAGATGTTTCGGAGGCTTTTTCCGGCCTATCATCATCATCAAAAGATCCGATTGAAATTGAAGCAGATGAGCTGGAAGTTCAAGATCGCAAGAAAACGGCCGTCTTCAGAGGAAATGTCAGGCTTGTTCAGGGCCCGACAACTTTGAGAGCTAGCAGCATTACAGTTTACTATTCGGGTCGGGCGACTGGAACAAATCAGCAAATTTCCAAAGTTGAAGCCCGTGGTCCAATTCGCGTTACAAGTAAAGACCAAACGGCCAGAGGAGACCGAGCAACCTTCCAGATGTCCTCACAGGTTTTGACACTTTCTGGCAATGTCGTGCTGACAAAGGGTGGCAATGAGTTGCGTGGGCAAAAGTTGGTGGTTAATTTGAAAACCGGCGAAAGTCGTATAGATGCGCCAAAGAACCAATCCGGAGGCCGCGTACGCGGTATATTTCTGCCCGGTAAACAATAGCACCGAGCGGACTTATTATTCGACACTTGTTTTGAAGCAGGGTATTGAGTTTTAATTCTAAAGTCTGAATTCCCGCAAGGTTCCTCTTTCTGTGAAAAAACTCAAACTATCATGGCCAGCAAAGCGCAAGAAACCGCCACAAGCTGAAAATCGGTTTGAGCCTGATTTTCCTCTGGATGAAGATAGCGATTTTACAGATGTGCCCTCCGATGGATCACGCCGACGCCTAAAGTCGGTGTATGATGATGGAGGGGTTTTTTCCAACGAATCGCATCCACTTGATGAGCGCAATACATTTAAGTTTGGTGATCTTTGGTCCGGCGCGACGCGTTCCTTGAAATCTCTTCTGCCAAAGCCAAAAGTCAAATCAGAACAGCAAGTTGAGAGTGATACAGGCGACTTTTCTCCTCCTTTACTAAAGATTCAGCCTGCGCCAAAAAGGACCAAACGACAAAAAAAGGCATCTGCACAATTTCAAGATGAGAATGGTTGGTTGGTCGCTCAAAATCTTGCAAAAAGTTTCCGCCGTCGATCGGTCGTTCGTGATGTAACGCTTGCCGTTCGGCAAGGCGAAGCGGTTGGTTTGCTAGGGCCAAACGGAGCCGGCAAAACAACAGTTTTTTACATGATCACGGGACTGATACGCCCGGAAAGCGGTGCAATCAGAATCGATGGCTTTGATGTGACATCGTTGCCAATGTATACGCGCGCCAGGCTTGGTATCGGGTATCTTCCTCAAGAAGCGTCCATTTTTCGCGGTTTGTCAGTCGAAGACAACATTAAGGCGGTATTGGAAATCGTAGAGCCTGATCGTCGACAGCGCAAAGAAGACTTGGAGCGGCTGCTTGAAGAGTTTGGCATTGGCCATCTTCGCAAATCGCCCAGTATTGCGCTTTCCGGTGGTGAACGGCGCAGGTGTGAAATTGCGCGCGCTTTGGCCAGCCGACCATCCTTCATGCTCCTGGACGAGCCATTTGCAGGCATCGATCCAATTGCCGTAGGTGATATTCAGCAGCTTGTTCGGCAGCTAACCGCACGCGGAATCGGTGTTTTGATTACAGATCACAACGTGCGTGAAACGCTCGGATTGATCGACAGGGCCTATATTATCCATTCAGGTGAGGTTCTCATGGAGGGTACTCCTGAAGATATAGTGCAAAACGAAGATGTACGGCGCGTTTACCTTGGTGATCAATTTACACTTTGAAAACAGACTGTTGCTCTTTTAAAGTCTATACTATCAAAATCATAGGCTGCTTCGGGGTTACACGCCTCTAAGAATGCTGCAGTTTGTCCTTGAAAGGAATCAGAACTTCTATGGCTGGGCCGAGTTCCTTCTCTTCTGCATTTGGAATGAGTCAAAAGCTTTCGCCGAGCTTACGGCAGGGCTTGTCTCAGTCTTTAGTCATGACGCCACAATTGGTGCAGGCTATAAAACTGCTTCAAATGTCTCATTTGGAGCTTTCAACACACGTTGATGAGGAACTGGAACAAAATCCGCTGCTGGAGCGAGAAAGCGACAGCGAAAATAGTTCCGATGAGATAGATCTGGCGCCCGAATTGCCAGCGCAAGACCGTGATACCCAAGAATTGACGGAAATGAGGACGGATCTCGATGGCCCACCGGATTCTGACTATAGTAATTTATATCAAGACGACAATGAAGCAGCTCTCAGCCCGTCTCAAGAAACCCCGTATGATCGAGCAATTGAGGGACCCAGTCTAACTTCTGGAAGCACCTCGAATGATATGGCCTTTGACGCAACTCTTGCTGGTGCCACCAGTCTGCGTCAGCGACTGGAAGATCAAATTTTTCTAATGACCATGGATACGGTGCAGCGTGCCTTGTGCCAGTATTTGATCAGTCAGCTGGATGGTGCGGGATATTTGCAAATTGATGAAGCTCAAATCTGCGAGCAATTCTCTATTGGGCAAGACACTTTGGATGCGGCGTTAGCCCTCATCCATGCGTGTGAGCCTTCTGGAATTGGCGCACGCGATTTGAAAGAGTGTCTTAGACTACAACTCAAAGACAATGGTGATCTTGATCCGGAGATGCAAATTCTCCTTGAAAACCTTGAGCTTTTGGCGAGTAGGAATTTTGGCCTTCTTAAAAGTCTGACCGGGCTGACCGAGGTGGAATTAGGTGCAAAGCTTGGCGCAATTCGCAAGCTCAATCCAAAGCCCGGCGAAATGTTTGACACGCTGGAGCCGGAGAGCCTTGTGCCCGATGTGCTGATCAAGCCGGGTGCGACCGAAGAAATCAATGGTGGTTGGCATGTTGAGCTAAACAGTGATGTCTTGCCACGCTTATTGGTGAATGAACAATACTATCAAACTGTCTCCAAACACGCCAAAGATGATGAGAAATCTTTTCTGAACAACAGTTTGCAAGCAGCAAGTGGCCTGGTTAAAGCGCTTGATCAACGCGCCAGAAGTATTCTCAAGGTGGCCACCGAGATCGTAAGAATGCAAGACGCTTTTTTTGCTCATGGAATTGAACATTTGAAACCCATGACCTTGAAGCAGGTGGCTGAGGCGATCGATTTGCACGAATCAACCGTTAGCCGTGTCACAACAAATAAGTATGTTTCGACGCCTCGTGGCATTTTTGAAATGAAGTTTTTCTTTTCTTCATCGATCGCAGGAACCAATGGTGAAGCACATTCTGGCGAGGCCGTAAGGCACAGAATCCGGCAACTTATTGATCAGGAATCACCCAAAGCCATTCTCAGTGATGACGCTCTTGTGGAAAAGTTAAAAGCATCCGGCATCGACATTGCGCGTAGAACCGTGGCAAAATATCGAGAGGCGTTAGGCATACCTTCAAGTGTCGCACGCAGACGTGAAAAACGCAGCCTGGCTGCACAAGATACATTGGCTGGCTAATTTAAAAGTCAAAAGCAAACGAAAGGAGAGATTACCATTCTGACCACAACAATTGTCTGAATCTCTTCGAGTGCTTTGCCACTTTTCTGATCCGACAATTAATTCTGACTTCGCATTGGCCTTTGCATTGCCATCGCAAGGCATTGGGCCGCAGAATAAAGGAAAACCCTATGGAACTGCGCGTCTCTGGAAAGAACATGGATGTCGGCGAAAGCCTTCGTGAAGAAATAGAAATCAGAATAAGTGATGCGTTAGAAAAGTACTTTACCGGCACATATACCGGTCATGTAACACTCACAAAAGAACCAAACGGCTTTTCCTCTGAATGCGTTTTAAATCTTAGCACAGGCGCGAAATTGGCAGCTTCCGGCAAGGCTCATGACCCACGTGCGTGCTTTGAAAAATCTGCTGAACGAGTGGAGAAGCAGCTAAGACGCTACAAGCGTAAATTGAAGGATCATCATCAACGTGCCAATCGCGAGAACGCGATGATGGCAGCAAGCTACGTGCTTGAAGCTCCTGCTGAAGATGAAGAGGTGCCTGAAGACTTCAATCCGGTCATTATTGCTGAAACCGCTGCAAGCCTGCCTACATTTACGGTCGGAAATGCTGTGATGGAAATGGATTTAACTGAAGCCCCAACGCTTGTGTTTCGAAACGCTGGACATGGTGGTGTAAACGTGGTCTATCGTCGCGCTGATGGCAATATTGGATGGGTAGACCCATCTTTGGAAAGCTAGACCTGTAGGACACACACACGTGGATGTGGTTTTGCAACGGATAGAAAATGGGGAGGAAACGCGAGAGCGTTTCCTTTGGAATGTTGATCTGAATCATACGGTTTTATCAACCGACCGAGTTGTTTTCTGTAGCCTGGCGCGTATTGCCAAAACAAATGACAAAGAGTGACGGATATTTGCGATGGATCTAAGTGATCTGGTGTCGCCTGATGCTATAATGCCTTCTTTGAAGGTACAGTCTAAGAAACAAGCAATTCAGGCGCTTGCCGAGAAGGCAGCCCAATTGACTGGCGTGCCCGAACGAGAGGTATTTGATACACTTTTGCAGCGTGAACGGTTGGGTTCGACCGGCGTTGGCCACGGCATTGCAATTCCCCATGGAAAGCTTGTTGCTTTCGATCGCATCGTTGGTGTTTTTGCGCGCCTTGAAACACCCATCGAATTTGAATCACTGGATAATGAACCAGTTGACTTGATTTTTCTGCTTCTTGCTTCTGAAGGGGCGGGTGCAGATCATTTGAAAGCACTAGCCCGGATTGCCCGTGTGTTCCGAAATGGCCAGATAACCTCGAAATTGCGCGATACCAGAGACATCAATGATATCTACAGCGTCTTAACTGGTAGCCTTACTTCAAACGCAGCTTAAGCTAGTTTAGCAATCCGCGAAGAGTATCGATGCGGTTGTTGACCAGCCATCCGTAGTAATTTTCTTCCGGCATTTTTGCGCGCTTGCCACTTGCGCGCCGACGCTTGTTTTCCGCTGCAAGTGTATGAGCACGGGCTTTGCTTCCACCCAGATTGTATAGTGTCGCCGTAATGCCGGGATTGTTTGAAATATCAAATCCTGCAATCGATTGATAATCATCAATTGCTGTTTTCAAAACCGCTGCCATGTAGTGAAGTGATTTATCCGGATCCATGATTGTCTGGTAAATCTGGTTTGCTTTGCGCACGTTCAATTTGCGCTGTCGACCATGTTTTTTTGCCGTGTCACTCATCATAAGTGCTGTCAGAGGGTTTAATTGACCCAAGCCAAATGTCTGTCCTGCAAACAATGGCTGAAAAAATGTTTTTCCGAAGGATTGATTTGGAAACGCAACGCCGCCAACAGACTTTCCACGAAAGTCAGAATTAAAGACATTTTCACGGCAGGTCCAAAGCGAATAACTATCCTTCAGGCTTTTGCACGCTGCGAATTGTGGTCGCTCGATAAATTTGGAAACATCCTCGCCGTCGTGTTTAAAGCGAATGCGAGTTTCCGCGTAGGCGAGAGCCTTCACATAATAAGATTGCAGCTGATCTACCGCATCCACATTATAAGTGTGCTCACCGACAATCGCGCCGACCATATGAACTGGATCGATGCCGTAACGTTTTGAAGTTTTCTTGATCTTGCGAATGAGCTTGGGATCGTTTTGGAAAAGGCGCATGACTTTTTCGAATTTGCCCTCAAACGTCTCACCGGTTTGGCGGGTTCTGACCACTGCATCACGCGGTATCGCAGGCTGTTTGCTGTTTCGATTGCCTTCTGGAACGGATGTGACAGCAAAGCTTGTGCTGGCAAAAATTGTCAGACACAAAGCTGCCAGCGCGCCGGATAATACTCGTGGTAGGATCATATCTAAGAACTCAACAAAGCCTGAATTGTAACGTCTGTCTCGGCCAATGAGGCGCAAATGAGTCATTTCCAAGACAGAGTTTTCATGTTTATTGCCGGTTTTGCACCATACGGCAATGGTAAGTGCTGAAGTGTGAAGATTGATCAGTGCGCTTCGTCCCAATTATCAGCGGCTCTCGCATCAACCTTTAGAGGAACAGATAGATCGAGAAGTGGCATGCATGCATTCTCCATAATATCTTGAACAACTGGAATTGTCTTTTCGACTTCCTCCTCTGGCACTTCGAAAATTAACTCATCATGTACTTGTAAAAGCATTTCTCCAGACAGGTTAGCTTGTGCCAATGCGTCTTCCATACGAACCATGGCCCGCCTGATAATATCAGCTGCAGAACCTTGGATTGGTGCGTTAATTGCCGCGCGTTCCATGAACGCCCGCATGTTGGGATTCTTGGTATTGATTTCAGGATAGTGTGCGCGTCGGCCAAAAATTGTCTCTACATAGCCATGCTGACGCGCAAAGACCTTGGTATCCTCCATATAAGTGCGGATGCCAGGGAAGCGTTCGAAATAAGTATCGATGTAGGTCTTTGCATCGCCGCGGGAAATGCCAAGCTGATTGGCCAACCCGAACGCCGAAATTCCATAGATAATGCCAAAATTAATTGCCTTGGCCTGTCGCCGCACCATTGGGTCCATGCCCTCGATTGGTACATTGAACATCTCACTTGCAGTCATTGCATGAATGTCCAGACCGTCAGCAAAGGCCTGTTTCAGCTGCGGGATATCAGCAATATGTGCCAAGACGCGTAGCTCAATCTGGCTGTAATCTGCAGATAGCAATTTGTTGCCGGGTTCTGCCACGAAAGCTTGGCGAATTTTTCGACCTTCTTCTGTACGAACAGGAATGTTTTGCAAGTTTGGATCAGATGATGACAATCGGCCAGTCGTCGTCGAGGCTAGCGAATAAGACGTATGAACACGTTTGGTATCTGGATTGATGAAGCCTGGCAGCGCATCAGAATAGGTGGATTTTAGCTTAGAAAGCTGTCTCCAACCCACAATTTTTGAAGGAAGCTCATGTCCTTCCAGAGCTAAATCTTCCAATACGGAGGCCGAAGTAGACCAGGCACCCGTTTTGGTTTTCTTACCGCCAGGAAGAGCCATCTTTCCAAAAAGAATATCGCCCAATTGCTTTGGAGATCCAATATTAAAACGCTCGCCTGCAAGCTCGACGATCTCTTCTTCCAGCTGCGCCATGCCCTGCGCAAATTCACCAGACAATCGCGAAAGCATTTGCCGATCAACAGAAATGCCGCGCTTTTCCATGCGCATCAAAACTGGAACCATGGGGCGCTCAAGAGTTTCATAAAGCCGTGTCATACCGTCGGCTGGCAGTCGCGGTTTTAACACCTGCCACAATCGCAAGGTAACGTCTGCATCTTCAGCGGCATAATTGGTTGCAGCATCAATTGGTACATGATCGAACGTGATCATGCTTTTCCCAGAACCTGCTACGGATTTGAAAGGAATTGGCGTGTGATCAAGCCAGCGTTGAGACAGTTCATCCATGCCATGTCCGCCACGCCCTGTATCAAGCGCATAGGAAAGCAGCATGGTGTCATCGAAGCCAACTACCTCAATGTCGTAGCGCGATAGAAGTAACGCATCATATTTTAGGTTTTGAGCAATCTTGAGAACTGACGGGTCTCCAAGCAAAGGTTTTATAAGGGCTATCACATCTCGCAACGGTAGTTGCCCTTCAACGACGCCTCCACCAAGCAAGTCATCAACACCACTTTTGTGCTGCAATGGAATATAGGCAGCAATACCAGGCGCCAACGCCAATGAAATACCAACTAGATCAGCCTGCATTGCATCCAGTGATGTTGCTTCTGTATCAAAGCTCACAAAGCCTTGCTCGCGTGCTGCATCACACCATGAGGTTAGTGTTTCAAGATCTGAAATTTTAACGTACGTGGCATGATCAACAGCGGCACCAAAAGCTGCGGCCTTTATAGCTTCAACATGGCTAGCTGGCGTGTTGTCCTCAGACCCACTTTCTGTTGTATCTGATTGTGCTTCGCCCGCACCTTCCCAGTGATCCACAGACACTGTTTCAGCTTCCACCGCATCGGCTTCCGTCTCAGTTGCTGCTGCCACACGGCGTGTGAGGGTCGTCAGCTCCATGGCCTTCAAGAACGCCACTAACTTAGGACCATCGACAGCTTCAACCGCCATCTCATCTAGTGCGGCATCGACTGGAACATTTTGGTCCAGTTCCACCAACCGCCGGGAGAGGCGCGCCTGATCTGCAAATTCAATCAGGTTTTCACGTCGCTTGTTCTGTTTAATTTCAGATGCCCGCTCCAGCAGGGTTTCCAATTCTCCAAATTCTTCAAGAAGCTGAGCGGCAGTTTTCGCACCAATGCCCGGAACGCCTGGAACATTATCAGTGCTATCTCCTGCCAGTGCCTGCAGATCAATCATCTTCTCGGGCCCGACACCAAATTTCTCGATCACATCGGCCGTGCGAATGATTTTATCCTTCATCTGGTCGAACATGATGATTTTGTCCGTAACCAGTTGCATCAAATCCTTGTCAGAAGAAACAATGGTTACATCAGCACCTGCCTCTTCAGCCTGGCGCGCATATGTTGCGATCAGATCATCGGCCTCAAAGCCGTGCTTTTCGATAGAGGCAACGTTAAAGGCGCGTGTTGCATCCCGGATGACAGCAAATTGAGGCCGTAGATCCTCCGGTGGCTCACTGCGGTTGGCTTTGTATTCGCTATAAATGTCATTGCGGAAGGTTTTGCTGCTGGCATCAAATATTACTGCAAAATGCGAGGGTTTTGCGCCAAGTGAGGAATCCTCAGCGACAGCCAAGAGCTTCCAAAGCATATTGCAGAAACCAGACACGGCGCCTATGGGCAGGCCATCGGATTTTCGCGTCAGTGGGGGGAGTGCGTGGTAGGCTCGGAATATATATGCCGAGCCGTCTACCAGCATGAGGTGGTCGCCGGATTTTACCGCGCCAGATAGAGAATCTTTTTCATGTGCCATGCCCGGACTATGCCATTGGCAAGGTCCATAAAAAAGAGCAAATGCAATCCAGTTTACATGTTGTTCTAACTATTCACCGGGTTGCATCGCCATAGGTCGGTTCTTTGTCGAACTTACCTTGTCCACGACGGCCCATTGCGGACGTTTGAACAAGAAACCGCCGATGTTCAGCCAATTTAAAACCAGATAGAAAATGGCAGGACCAATAACCCCAGCTGCTGTGGCAATAGCTGAAATTGTGCCGATGTCGGTAATGATTCCGGTCTTAAGGAGTACGATTCTTGAGATTGCCATCGGCAGGAAGAATGCCAGATAAATAACAATTGAATGCGCGCCCAACCACTTCAGCGGAGCAACAAGGCTAGATTGCGCAAGAAGTGATGCTGTACAGATAAGAGCCAAGGCTCCGGCGAACCCGAGGGTGAGCGAGAATAAAGGTGAACTGGCCCAACCCAGCCAAACAACGGCACCATTCGCAACAGCCCACGTCATAAGGAAGGCAAAGGTTTTTACACGATCGATGCGAATCCATTCGGCGACGTGGAAAATGAATGGTGCCAATGCATAGCCCGCAAAGAAGAATACAAACCGTGACGCAAACTCATCGATAAGCAACCAACCAGTTTCAATACCCGCCAAATGCAATACTGCGGCGAACACGCCTGTCATCCACATAGGAATGCGCCAGTCGCGGGCAAGCTTGGTGACAACAAAGAAAATCGGAAGGATGTAGATAAACCACAATGTACCAAATGGCTCTATAAAGCTCTGAAGATAGAGAAGAAGCGTTCCGATTGTTCCCAGTTCTGCTGCAATCCCAGGTGCTTTGAAGGCAAATTGAATGGTGACCCAAAGTACATAAAAATACGCAAAATGAACGACCTTACGATCGAAATACCGTAGCCAATTGCGGTCGATGACACGGGCAAGGAATAGGCCAGAAATCAAAAAGAAGTCAGGCATTCTGAATGGTCCGGCAAAAGCCACCACCAGATGCATCCAGCCTTCTTCACCAGCAGCTTTTTCCACGCCAAGCGTAGAATGCATCATAACGACGAAAATAATACAGATACCTTTTGCGGTATCGACCCAATCCACGCGATCCTGCGTCATGGTAACTCCTCGGAAACACTTTTGTTGGTGCATTCTACGAGGTGGGTTTTTTTGAGGCCGTTAAATTTCCAAAATTGCTACCATATTTTTGTGGCTAAAGTTAACGAATTCAATATTGCGAAGTGGTCAATTTAGGGTTTGCCATATTGTCTTATGCGGTCTCGGCTTTTGCCTCATACTTAACCACCCCTTAAATTGCCTCATTTAGACTCCATGTCGCAGAACACAATTTTCAATAAGATAAGTATTGCTACGACCAATGAGCGGTTCCAAACTACAAGATCGAAAAGAGCCTGTGTTCAGGCGAACAAGCGCTGCGGCTCCAACACAACGGGGAAAACGGACTTCTGGCAATGTTCCAGCGCGCGGTGCCGGTGGAGGCCGTGGCCGATCGGGTGGACCGGGAGCCACAAATCCTCGTGGAAAGCCACCACAAAAAAATCGGCGGAACGATAAATCAAAAGACAGGCAACGTAAGAAGCGTGGCTTTTTCGGGTTTCTTTTTTATTGGAGCTTCGTTCTCATGCTGTGGGGCGTCATCGGCCTTGCCGGTGTTCTCATATATTTTTCATCTGAACTTCCAGATTTTGCGCAGTTAGAAATTCCTGAAAGATCGCCAAATGTTCAATTGGTCTCCCGTGATGGCAGTCTGATTGCAAACAGGGGTGAAACCGGTGGTGAAACAGCCCGATTTGAGCAACTGCCACCGTACCTCCCGCAGGCTGTGATGGCGATTGAAGATCGCAGGTTTTACGACCATGTGGGCGTTGATTTCCTTGGCGTAGCGCGTGCGATGATCGCTAATTTTCAGGCTGGTCGCGTGGTGCAGGGCGGATCATCCATTACGCAACAGCTGGCGAAAAACCTCTATTTGGGACCAGAGCGCAATTGGCGACGCAAACTCAAGGAAGTTCCAATCGCACTGTGGCTTGAATACAATTTCTCTAAAGAAGAAATTATGGAGATGTATCTGAACCGCGTTTACCTTGGTTCAGGCGCGACAGGCGTAGACGCGGCAGCGCGCACTTATTTTCAGAAATCTGCTCGTTACTTGACCATCGCGGAATCTGCTGTTCTGGCGGGATTGCTCAAGGCCCCTTCAAGACTGGCTCCCAATCGCAATCCAGAAGCTGCGCAAGCACGTGCCAAGCTGGTTTTGAACGCGATGGAAGAAGAAGGGTACATCACTCAGACCGAGCTTGAGTACGCGATAGCCAATCCAGCTTCTGCGGGCAGTCGTCATTTGGCCGGGTCTGAGAATTATGTGGCTGATTGGCTCTTCGATCGGGTCAAAGGGTTTCTGGGCACAATCGACAGGGACGTCATTGTCGAGACAACGATTGATACCAGATTGCAAAAACTTGCCGAAGCCGCCTTGCGCGAAGGTTTAAACCGTGACGGCGGAACCTATGGTGTTAGCCAGGGAGCTGTGATCTCAATCGATCCGACCGGTGCGGTGCGTGCCTTGGTGGGTGGCAGAGACTACGGCGAAAGCCAGTTTAACCGTGCCACAGATGCACGCCGTCAGCCTGGTTCATCCTTCAAACCTTTTGTCTATTTGGCCGCAATGGAACTTGGTCTGACACCCGAAACGGTTCGGATTGATGGACCAGTCCAAATTGGCGGATGGGCGCCGCAGAACTATAATCGTAAGTATCGCGGCCCGGTAACGCTGGAACAAGCGTTGGCCTTATCTCTTAATACCGTCGCGGCAAAACTGGGTGATGAAGTTGGCATTGACGCTGTTGCCGAGGTGGCAAACCGCCTTGGTGTAAATAGCGATTTGCAACGCATTCCAAGCTTGTCACTGGGAACAAGTGAAACAACACCACTTGAAATGACATCTGCGTATGTGCCTTTTGCAAATGGCGGATATAGCGTGATCGAACACGCAATTGAACGCATAACTGATTCAGACGGCAACATACTTTATGAGCGCCAGCCAAGCGGAACATTGCCGGTGATTACGTCGTTTGCTCTTGGTCTTATGAACAGCATGATGGAAAAAACACTGACAATCGGAACGGCAAAGCGTGCGCGTCTTCCAGATAGGCCAGCAGGTGGCAAAACCGGTACAAGTCAAGACTTTAGAGACGCCTGGTTTATTGGCTACACAGCAAATCTGGTGACTGGCATCTGGCTTGGAAACGACGACAACAGTCCAACAAAGCGTGCATCCGGTGGTAATTTGCCGGCAACGATTTGGCATGATTACATGCTGCCAGCGCATGAAGGTATTCCTGTTGCAAGTCTTGTTGGTGCGTCAGAATCGCGGGAGATTTTGGCACAGCAAACGGCATCAGAATTGCAGCCATTTGCGCGCTCTGGTGAGCAAATTGACGCCGGGCCAATCCGACGACGAAATCAAAATCGTGGATTTTTTGAACGGCTATTCGGCGGCTAAACGCAATCAAGCCGGACTAGGTCCGGCTTGATTTGGCTTCAAAGACAATTTTTGAAACGAATTAGTTAGGCTGACCTTCAGCCTGCTGTTGAGCCTGTATCTGCTCAAGGCGTTGACGATAGAGCGCTGCAAAGTCCACAGGGTCGATCAAGAGAGGCGGAAAGCCGCCGTCACGCGTGGCGGATGCCACGATCTGACGCGCAAATGGGAAAAGTAAACGCGGGCACTCAATCATGATCAGTGGGTGCAGGTGTTCTTTAGGAACGTTGGCCAAACGGAAAATGCCGCTATAGGCCAGTTCAACGTTGAACAAGACATCATCTTCATGAGTGGCTTTGGATTCCAGTTTCAGGTCGACCTCAAAATCGGTTTCTGACATTGGATTGGCATTTACATTTACATTGATGGAAATGTTCGGGCCGCCTTCGCGTGGGCGCAGTGAATCTGGCGCCTTTGGATTTTCAAAAGAAAAATCCTTGATGTACTGCGCAATGATATTGATTTGCGGTGGCTTCTGTTCACCGTCGCCATTGCCAGCGGCAGCTGGCTGATCTGAAGCGGATGTATCGCTCATATGAGGTCCTGTCTGTTTATCAATACTGTTGGAAGGGTGGCTAGCATGTGCGGGGCCGGGAAACAACCGATCTTGGCCGCTTCCAAAACGTTATTTGCGCTTGGACTCATCGGTCAAATGATCTGCCCACGGGCTTTCATCGTCACGCCGGGTGAAATCATCAGGGTCCAGATCAACTACGGAATCATCGTTGCTTGGCGTGTTTGTTCCATGAAAGTTGCCACCGGGTTGATTAAAGCTTGCACCACCGTTGGCTGTTGCAACGTGGACCCGAGACTTCAAAAATTTCCAAACGAAATCCTGAAAAGTAGGCACAAATAACAGGAACCCAATTGTGTCCGTTACGAAACCTGGTGTGAGAAGCAATACACCAGCAAGAAGCAACATGACGCCTCTAACCATGTCTTTTGCGGGCAGACGTTGAGCAGCTAACTCATTTTGTATTCTGCTAACAAGCGATAGACCCTGCCATCTCAGCAGAAATGAACCAATGACAGCTGTCACAACCACCAAAGCAAGGGTGGCCCATAAACCAATCTCGCCGCCGATCACTACAAAAGCAGCAATTTCCAACAAAGGAATGACCAGTAGGGCAAAGGGCACGAGTGAAAAGCGCATTTTTATCTCCGTTTTTCGGCAGATAGTGTCGATTGTTCAGAAAAGCGAGACTTTCTAGCAGTTTTATGCGTCAAAATGTGACAAAATTCGTTTGCGGTTCTTTCAAACCTTGTGCACGTCAGCCCTAGCGCTATCTTGTAAACGGGACTATGAAAACCCTATTGTGCTCCGCAAAGATGATTTGCGGAATTAAACCCAGATAACACGAGCGATACATTCATGCAGTTCTTTGATTTCTACACTCTGGTTTTTATTGCCATCGCAGTGTTTTTCTTTCTGCGTTTGCGCGGTGTATTGGGAAAGCGGACCGGGCATGAACGCAAGCCGTTTGATCCGTATTCTGAAAAACCTAAAACTGGTCAGAAATCGTCAAATGACAATGTTGTTGCGATGCCAAAGCGCACGGATGGTAAACCAAACGACGTAAATGCTAATGACCAGTTTGACGATGAGGAAGAAGAGCTTGATCCCAAAACGGTCGCTCTCAACAAATTGTTGGCTTCTGTGCATGCCGTCGATCCAAACTTCGATGGCAAAGAGTTTTTAACTGGCGGGCGCGTTGCGTACGAAATGATTGTTACTGCGTATGCGGCGGGAGACCGAAATCAGCTTAAGCCGCTTTTGTCAGCCGATGTATATGACGGGTTCGACATGGCTATTGCTGAACGAGAGAGCCGCGGCGAAACCGTGGACTTTACGTTCGTTGGCATTGAGAAAGCAAAGATCGTTGAAGCACATGGAGATGATAAAGAAATCCGCATCACGATCCGTTTTGTCAGCGAGCTGATATCTGCAACGCGCGATCAAAACGGTACCATTATCGATGGCAATGCCAGCAAGGTGCTGGAGGTGACAGATATTTGGACATTTGCTCGCGATCCACGCACCAATGATCCAAACTGGCATCTTGTTGCAACAGAAGCGGCTGAATAATTTGTTGATGCAGGCCTACACTTATGGTGCATCAAGAGTTTCAGTTACTGAATTATTCAGATCTTCCAGCGTGGAATGACGACAATCATATTGATGCGTTTCGATGCTTTTTGCTGAGTGCGCAAAAATTCCAACACGACAAGAAATCACCAAAGACGAAAAAGTCTGGGGTAGACGGTGCTGCGCTTGCGCAAATCTTTGTGCATGCGCTCAAACAGGCCGACCAGATAATATTTAACGAACATGCGAAATCGTTCTTTGAGGCGTATTTTAGTCCAGCCGAAGTTCCAGAAACTTCTGATGTCAGTGAAGATTGGCCTGGGCTTCTAACGGCTTACTATGAGCCGGTTCTGCAGGGGTCTCGCGTTCAAACATCGGAGTTTTCAACACCACTTCTGCGGCGCCCATCGGATTTGGTCGAGATCAAGCCAGACATCGATATGTCGAGCTTACCAAGTGATTGGCCGCAGGGTTTGCGTTTTGGACGATTAACTGGAAGCAAAATCGTTCCCTATTTCGACCGTGGTGAGATCGAAGGAAAAGCATTTTCCGATGGCGCACTTGCCAATAAAGGGCTCGAACTCGTTTGGCTGCGGGACAGAGTGGAAGCATTTTTCATCCACATTCAAGGCTCAGCCGGCATTCATCTCACTGATGGGACTATGATGCGGGTGAGTTATAACGGTAAGTCCGGACATGATTACACGCCGATTGGGCGTGTCTTGAAGGATCGTGGCGCCCTGAGAAGCGGAAGCATCACCATGGAGAGTATCAAGCAATGGCTCCGTGCAAACCCTTCTGAAAAATTGAGCGTTCTGCACGCAAACCGCTCCTTTATTTTCTTTCAGGAAGAGGTGGACCTGCAATCAGGATTAGGCCCCCGGGCCGCTGCTGGCGTTCAGCTTACCAAAACCCGGTCCTTGGCTGTTGATCGATTGATACACACATTTCATGCGCCAATTTTTGTCAGTTCGAAACAAGGTGGCCGAGTTGAGCATCATTTAATGATTGCTCAGGACACAGGGTCGGCAATTGTGGGTGCTCATCGCGGTGATTACTTCTCGGGAAGTGGAGATGAGGCGGGCGCTCATGCTAGCGGTTTTGCGGCTTCAGCACGGTTTAAACTCTTGGTCCCGAAGCTCCAATTGGGGCTGCAACAATGAGTCGCAGAAAATCAAGGGACCTGTCCCCTGAAGAGCGCAGGCTTTGGAACAAGGTCACTGATACTGTGACGCCCAGCCAAATTTCAAACGCAATGGCGCCTTTGGAATTTCCAGATTCTGTCAACGTGCCAAACATTAAAACCTCGGAAACAGCCTCCTCTCCGCCTGCGCGGCGTGTGTCATTGCCCGCATATTATCCCCCTGTTTCCAAGCCCAAGAAGCCGGAGCCGTTGCTGCTTGCGCCCTTGGATCTCAAAAGCAGGAGGCGTTTGAAGCGCGGGCAAAATGCCCTTGAGGGAACATTGGATCTCCATGGCATGACACAGCAGGCAGCTCATGGCCGGCTCATTCAATTCTTGATGCAGGCGCAAGCTGGTGGTGCGCGCTATGTGCTCGTTATCACGGGCAAGGGAAAAGCGGCCAATCCAGATACAGGAGAGCGCGGCGTTTTGCGCCGTATGGTCCCCAAATGGCTGTCAGACAGGTCTTTATCCTCGTTGGTCGCGGGATTCGATGAAGCTCATCTTAGCCACGGTGGATCTGGCGCGCTTTACGTCCGTTTGCGCCGACAGCGCAATGGAGGAAACTCCGTATGACACCTTTTGGTACGAAGCTGCGCGAATTGAGGGCCGAGAAGAACATCTCACTGAAGCAGATGGCAAACGATATTGGCGTGTCATCAGCCTATCTATCGGCTCTTGAACATGGTCATCGCGGCACCCCTGGCTGGATGACTCTCCAAAGGATCATTGCCTACTTCAATTTGATTTGGGACGATGCTGAAGACATGGTGGCGCTTGCGCAAACCTCTGACCCAAAACCTGTTATCGATACCTCTGGTATGAGCCCATGCGCAACAAAACTTGCCAACGCTCTGGCATCTAATATCTCCGACCTACCTGATGATGCTCTAGAAAGGCTGCAAGCAGCGCTGGATGATGAGGTCATGAAAAACCGCGTGCTCAAGCAAGAGTGAAGCAGGTGTGATCTGTTGATCATTGGTCAAAGGCATCTTCTCGTCTAAACAGGCTTTATGTGAAGTGAAGGCAGACGAGGTGCGCCATGCTTGATGGTCAAATGCGTAAACTTATCGATCCGCCTTTGAACAAGGCCGGACAATGGCTGGCCTCAAAAAACGTCACCGCGAATGGTGTGACAATTGCTGGGTTTGTTATGGGGTTGTTGGCTGCCGTCGCTATTGCATTTCAGTTTTACGTTTTGGGCTTGGTATTGTTGTTGATCAGCCGGCTTGCAGACGGCTTGGACGGCGCCGTTGCGCGCGTAAATGGCACAAGTGATCTTGGCGGATTCTTGGATATAACTTTGGATTTTTTCTTCTATGGCGCTATTCCGTTGGCCTTCGCCATATCAAATCCAGATGCAAATGCATTTGCCGCCGCAGTGCTGCTAACCGGATTTTACGCCACTGGCTCCAGCTTTCTGGCTTTCGCAATCATGGCGGAAAAACGTAAGATCACGACCACAGCAAAGGGCATTAAGTCGTTATATTACATTGGTGGCTTGGCAGAAGGAACAGAAACAATCGGCGTTTTCGTAGCCTTTTGCCTGTTCCCTCAATGGTTCGCAATTATCGCCTATGTCTTCGCGGCCATTTGCTTTGTGACGGCAGCCAACCGCGTTGTCATCGGTTGGGTGTCTTTAAAGAATGCCAATTAGTAAGCCCCTACGCGGATAGTGCTTTGTCCAAATCTTCTTTGAGGTCTTCAACATCTTCTAGACCGACAGAGAAGCGTAGTAACCCTGGTGCTATGCCAAGTTCCGCCTTGTCTTCATCTGACAGGCGCTGATGGGTTGTAGTGGCAGGATGTGTAATGAGACTTTTTGCGTCGCCAAGATTGTTTGAAAGGCGAATGAGTTCCAATGTATTTGAGAAACGGAAAGCGGCTTCTTTTCCACCTTCCACTTCAAACGCTATCATGGTGCCGCCTTTTTCCATTTGGCGTTGGGCGACCTCATATTGAGGGTGGTCGGTTCGGCCAGGGTAAAGCAGTGTTTTCACAGCTGCATGGTCTGCAAGGAAATCTGCAAGCACATCAGCGGTGCGGGTTTGCTCAGCCACACGCAATGACAATGTTTCCATGCCCTTCAGTAAGGTCCATGCGTTAAATGGGCTGAGACTAGGTCCTGTGTGTTTTAGGAACGGCGCGAGCTCGTCTTCAACCCATTCCTCATCTGAAAGGACAACACCACCCAAGCAACGGCCTTGGCCATCGATGTGTTTTGTCGCTGAGTAGGCTACCACATCCGCCCCAAGGGCCAGTGGCTTTTGCCACATTGGTGTTGCAAATACATTGTCCACCAGTAGCCGTGCGCCGCCAGCATGGGCTATGTCAGCAATTGCGGCAATATCCAGCACTTCCAAACGAGGGTTTGTCGGGCTTTCCAAAAAGAGTGTTTTTGTGTTGGGCTGCATAGCGGCTTTCCAAGCCTTCAGGTCAGTCCCATCCACAACCGTTGTTTCAATGCCGTAGCGAGGCAAAATATCCTGGATGATATAGAGGCATGAGCCAAACAGTGCTTTTGCAGCCACCACATGATCACCAGCTTTCAGATCGCAAACGATTGCGGCATATATAGCGGACATGCCGCTTGCAGTTGCCCTGGCACCGGTCGCGCCTTCAAGCGCTTTCATACGCTCTTCAAACATGTTTACGGTTGGGTTTGCATAGCGAGAATAAACAAAGCCTGGATCGCTGCCATCAAAGCGTGCTTCAGCTGCCTCAGCACTGTCGTAGACATAGCCTTGGGTCAGGAAAATTGCTTCTGAAGTCTCTCCAAATTGGGAGCGCATAGTGCCGCCATGCACTAGTTGCGTTGCTGTACGATAGTGTTTTGCTTGTTCGTCACTCATTGCTGGCTCCATTGAAAACCAAAAAAAAACCCGGTCCGACGAAAAAGGGTCGGAGCGGGCTAACACGCATTCCGACCTTTTAGCGCCTTGTTTAACGTGGCGGCAAGCCGGCCGGCTCAAATGACCACGAGAAAGTTCAATAGCTGCGTTCCCGCTTGGCGTCAATCCTGCAATCGGTTATGGAAGGCACACACAAAGTGTATTGAGGTAATCCAGTGGCAGATCAGGTGGACGTGCAAAGCGCACAACAGGCAGAGGGAATTCTGCCAGATCGTCAGATCAACGAGCTATTTGCGTCCGGCGGCATTACTGCGGACCTGCCGCCCGCGGCGGGGCAAATTCAGCCTGCGAGCCTCGATTTGAGGTTGGGGGATAAGGCTTACCGGATTCGCGCCAGCTTCTTACCAGGCCCAGATTTGTCGGTTGCAGATAAGCTATCGCGATACCAGCTTCATGAAATTGATCTGAAACCCGGTGCTGTGCTGGAAACCGGATGTGTTTATTTGGTGCCTCTTCAAGAGACATTAGACCTGCCGGAAGATTTATCTGCTTCGGCAAATCCCAAAAGCTCTACAGGCCGGCTCGATATTTTTACCCGAGTTATCGTCGATAAGGCCCGTGAGTTTGATCAGATCCCAAGTGGATATAAGGGGCCTCTTTATCTCGAGATCAGCCCAAGAACATTTCCAATTGTCGTTCGGCCTGGATCGCGATTATCGCAAATCCGATTCCGCAAAGGCCACCCGCAATTGAACGATGTGGAGCTAACAAAACTTCATAAGGAATCGCCATTGGTAATCGGGACCAAGGCTCATATTGCCGATGGGTTGGCGTTCTCCATCGATTTAGAAGGCACTGGTGAAGGCGCGCCGATTGGGTACCGTGGGAAGCGCCATTCTGCCGTTGTTGACGTGGACAAACCTAACACATACGAAGTTTTGGATTTTTGGGAGCCAATCCTTCCACGTGGCGCAGCCGAAATTATACTCGATCCTGATCAGTTTTATATTCTGGTTTCACGTGAATCTGTACAAGTACCACCTGACTACGCTGCAGAAATGGTTCCGTTTGATCCCTTGGTTGGCGAATTCCGTGTCCATTACGCCGGTTTCTTTGACCCCGGTTTTGGGCATACCAAAGATGAAAACGGGCAAGTGCAGGGAAGCCGTGCTGTGCTGGAAGTGCGCAGCCACGAGGTGCCGTTCATTCTAGAGCACGGCCAGACGATTGGCAGATTGGTCTATGAACCAATGCTCAACCGTCCTGACGCGCTTTATGGAATTGATCTGAAATCAAACTATCAGGGTCAGGGTTTAAAACTGTCCAAACACTTTAAGGTTTAGTCGAAATATCTCGGCGCAAATCGGCGATTTCAGTGCGCAGTTTTTTCAACTCATCTAAAACAACCTTGTACTCACGGCTTTGTTTTAGCTCTGCAGCGGCGCCTTCTTCTTCCTGCAATGCCGCTTCGTGTTCTTCTTGCATTGCTCCCACGATAATACCGATGAGCAAGTTGATGACCATGAAGCTGGAAAATAAAATGAAGATAACAAAGAAAATCCACGCAAATGGGTATTGTTCCATGACTGGACGAACGATGCCCATGGACCAACTTTCCAATGTCATGATCTGAAATAGAGAATAAGCGGATTCACCAATAGAGCCGAACCATTCAGGGAAACTCTCACCGTAAAGCTTTGTTGCAATGACTGACGCGACATAGAACACGAGCGTTAGCAACATCAGCACAGAGCCCATACCCGGCACAGCCGTAACCATGGCGCCCACTACGCGCTTGAGTGAAGGCAAAAGGCTGATAAGGCGCAACACTCTCAAAATGCGCAGCGCTCTTAATACAGACAGAGCGCCGCTTGATGGCAGCAAGGCAACCGTAACGATGACAAGATCAAATATGCGCCAGCCATCGCGGAAGAATGAACCTCTGTAGGCAACCATGCGACCAAGCAATTCAATTGTAAAAATGCTTAGCAAAACCTTGTCTGCCAGTATTAGTAATGGGCCGGCTGCCGCCATAGCCTGTTTGCTCGTCTCCAACCCAAGCGTAATAGCGTTCAAGATAACCAGTGCGGCAACAACGTACTCAGTTATCTTGCTCTCGTAAAAATTGCGTAGTTTCTGGTCCATCAGTCCGCCGTAAAATCTTAATTTGTTCTCTGCCTTGTAGAGGCATTATTGCGACGGATGTGGAGTTTTTTTACAGGTAGACAATAGCGAATTTCATCAATTGGAGATTTTGCTGACGCCGTGGTCTGTTTTCTCCCATTTGAAGGGATCGTGACATAGCTGCGCTAGCGCTCTCCAAGCCGCAAGACTCATTAGCCACCAGTATAAAGGCAGATGTAGAACGCTTGGAAGCCAATGGTGTTTTCCATTGGCAATTAGCGCTACAGCTGCAAGAATCATGCTGGCAGTGTAACCTGCCAGGAAGTTGAAAAGATTAAGGCTGTACAAGGTATTGTCCAAAAATCCATTGGTTTTTGCGCCATCAAACAAACCCACAAGATTTGCGAAAACCAGGATCGCAAAAATTGGATGGAGCGCTGCGGACAAAAACATCCCACCCATAATAATCTGCGCCACGCAAAAGTTTAACGGGCCAAGGTCTTGATACAATTGTACAGGGTTGCGCATGTGAACCAACCACGATTGTATCCAACCCTTAAACCATCGTGTGCGTTGTGGAAGCCATTGCCCAAAGGAAATTGGTGCTTCTTCTAAGGTGTACGAGGAAAGTGTCGTGCTTCGATAGCCATGCCGTGCAAGGCGAATACCCAAATCAGCATCTTCAGTGACGTTAAACGGGTCCCAAGCTCCCACGGCCTCAAGAACGGACTTTCTAAAGTGGTTTGAAGTGCCACCAAGTGGCATTGGCATCTTGAACAGGTCCAGCGCTGGAAGCAGTCCAACAAACAAGGCTGCGTACTCAATGGCAAACAGCCTTGAGAACCAGCTTTCATCTCCATTTTTAATTGTCAGCGAACATTGAACGGCGCCGACATCGGCGTTGTAAACAAGAACAGCGGCGGCCCGGCGTAACTGATCTAAGTCCGGTCGATCCTCCGCATCATAGATACATACAAGTTCACCTTCGGCGAAGTTCAAGGCATAGTTGAGCGCTTTTGGTTTGGTTTTTGGAGAAGATTCAGGAACCAGAATGACGTCGAAAGGCGCCCCGGGCACGTGACGCTGAACGGCTGCAATTGTATCAGTGTCGCCATCTTCCAGAATAATTTTGATGTCCAGAAGTTCAGGCGGGTAGTCAAGGTCTGCCAGATTCCGAATAAGCCGAGGAGCAATGGCTGCTTCCTTATAAAGCGGCACTAGCACAGTGTATTTTGGTAAATCACAATTTGCCAAAGGAGGGGGTTCAGCGGTCTTTCTCTGGGAAAATGTAAAACACGCCAATAGACGAAGCGATACGCATCCAAAGAAAAAGACAGCAAAGAAAAGCGTAACTAAAAATTGGGTTTTGATAGGAAACGCGACGAAACAGTACAAAAAGCCAATCACAAACATCAGCCCAAATGCTGACTGTAGACTTGTAACAACGATGTTTGCAGACTGTCCTGGCAAGACTGACTCAAGATGGCTAAGTGCAGATTTGAGCAAGGATAACTGGTAGCATTGGGTCGCTGCTTCCCGGATGCGAGCCGGAGACGTTAAAGAAATGCGGTGACGTAAGTCAGGGAAGCGATCCATTAACTCTGTTAAACGGTCCCAATCTTCTGGCTCTGGCGCAATTGCAAATCGAGTTGGGTCTTTTCCGTCGACATATGCATTCCATCGGTGTGCAAACATCAGTTCTCTGGTGGCATCAACCCTTTGATGGTTTTCGTGTTTCACTGCCATGGCGGAAATGGGATTTGTGCAATATGGGACGCCTAGAGTGTTCGCAAGATTCCAGTATTGCAGGGCCTCATCACTGTGTTGTTCCAGCGAGATCGATTTTCGCAGGCTGTTTCGCCACTTCAGACTGCGTTGAACCGCTTGATTTGCAATGGCTTCGGGAATATCAGCGGCAATAAAAAATTCACGAATATCCATAGGAACGTCTGCATAAGGTTGAACAAATTTTGTTCGTGATTGGCGGGCAGATGAGTATGATGAAAAATGCTCGTCGCGAATCTGCGGTAATTGTGGCAATACTTGCGGATCATCGATTGAAGTCACAACTCAAACAACTTTCGAAATAGAAATACACCCTTAAGATGAATAAGTTTCGAATTATTAGCAATTGGCAGAAATGCCGTGGGGAAATGAGAAGGCTGCGGTTTGGCCGCGTCTTGGCTGCTTTGCTGTCGGTTCTCTGGATGACAACCGGTGTGGCGGCGCAGGAAAGCAACTTGCAGCCCGAAAACGCTGCGCCAAAAGACACAACGTTTGGGTCAGCGCCAAATTTCTGGGACTTTAAAACCGTGGGTGATCCGCCCTCTGCAGAGGATCTGGGTTCAGTCAGGTTTCTGATGAGTGATGATTTTCCACCTTTTAGTTACCTTGCGCGTGACGGGCAACTAGATGGGCTTTATGTAGATCTTGCGCGTGTACTTTGCGATGAGTTGAGCATTTCGTGCCAAATTCTGGTCCGCCCTTACATTGATTTGGTAGGAACTTTGAATGACGGCAAGGGCGATGCCATTTTGTCTGGTTTGTCTGTGCCAAACGCGTTGGAAGAGGGACTGTTGCTTTCAGATGTGTATCTGACAACACCCGGACGTTTTGCCAGCAACAAGGGAACCAAAGATTGGCCAAGTGTCGACGATTTGGCCGGACGCAGCATCAGCTTTGTAAAGGGAACGGCTCACGAAGCTTTTTTAAATGACTTCTTTTCGTCAGCAAGCTTACGTCCATATGACAGTGTTTTTGCGGCGCGCCGCGCTTTGCGAGACGGAGAAGTTGACTTTACCTTTGGTGATGGGATGTCGCTGTCGCTTTGGCTCAATGGAGAGCAATCTAAGCGTTGCTGCCATTTTGTCGGTGGACCGTATTTGGAACCGCGCTATTTTGGCCAAGGCCTTGCAATGGCATTTTCAAAAACGCGACCTGAGCTCAAACAGGGTTTCGATTACGCAATTCGTGAAACATTCAAAAACGGGAAATTCGCCGAGCTGTATTTGCGCTATTTTCCTGTTAGCTTTTTCTAGCAAACGGAAACCATAGGCTCCACGTAAAGCGGACGGGTTCACCATTTTGGCATTCCTCCAGGCCAATGGTCATACCTTCGTGCCCGTCTTCGGGTTGGGCCCGATAGGTCTTGAAAACTTGATCCCAAATCGAAAAATTAAAACCATAATTGCTATCTGTTTCGCGTTGACGAACAGAATGATGAACCCGGTGCATATCTGGCGTGACGATCAACTTGCGCATCAACGCGTCAAACCACAGTGGTAATTTTACGTTACTGTGGTTGAACATGGCGGACCCGTTAAGCACGACCTCGAATAAAAACACAGCAAAAGCAGGCGCGCCCAAAACCACAATAATTGCGGCCTTGATCAGCATACTCAGCACAATTTCAACAGGGTGAAAGCGGATGGCGGTGGTCACATCAATATCAGGATCTGAATGGTGGACCTTGTGAAAGCGCCAGAAAATCGGAATTTTGTGAAAGGCGAGATGCTGCGCCCAAATCGCAAAATCCATAAAGACAAAGACGAACAATCCGTAAAGCCATGACGGAATGGCAAACCCTTGCGCGGTCAACCATGGGAAAAGCCCAACATTATTCTCTGTCGCCCAAACAGCAATGCCAACGGCAGCAGCAGGGAACAAGACCCGGATGATCAGTGAATCCAGAACAATGATCAGAAAATTGGTGAGCCATCTTGGACCGCGACCATGAAGGAGGTGGCGCCGGGGCGCCACGAGTTCAAATAGGGCCATGGCTGAAAACACGCCGAGAAATACGGACAGTCTGACGATGCCTTCAGAAAAAGTGAAAGGAGATTCCATGGATTTCACCACCAAATATAGATTTATTGGAATATATATAGCGCAATTCGAAAACCTTGTAGATCAAAGCCTTGTGATCACACATTGCAACGCAGTTCCTTGACCTTCAGACATGGCGTTCCTACGTTGACCACATGAAAGCATGGCACGATTCGAGTTTTCGCGCCCCATTGGAGACCATGAAAAAATGGCGACACATACAGTTACTGATTCAGATTTTGAAGCTTCCGTTTTGGGTTCGGACACACCAGTTGTGGTGGATTTTTGGGCGGAATGGTGCGGTCCATGTAAAATGATTGCACCCGCTCTTGAAGAAATCTCAGAATCCGTTGGCGACAAAGTCAAAATCGTAAAATTGAACATTGATGAGAACCAGAACACAGCGATCAAATATGGCGTACGTTCTATTCCGACATTGATTATGTTCAAAAACGGTGAGCCGGTTGACATGAAGGTCGGTGCTGCACCTAAAGGTGATTTGGACAAGTGGATTTCCGGCGCTGCATAAGCAACTGAAAAACCATAAAAAAGCCCCGACATTGATCGGGGCTTTTTTTGTAGGCAATTTTGCTGAAAAGAATATCTAGCTTGGCGGCGTACCGTTGTTCTTCAAAACTTCGCCAGCAAGGTACAAAGAACCGCAAATTAGAATGCGCGGGCTGCGTTCATATTGCCAATTTTCAGAAAGCGATGCCAAAGCCGCTTCAACGGACGGCGCAGGCTCTGCGCTAAGACCAGCTGCAGTTGCTAAATGGGCAAGCTCGTCAGCATCTCTTGATGCATCTGCGCCTGGGATATCAACAGTAAAAACATGTCTTGCAAGGCTTTCGAATGGCTCAAAGAAGCCGATAGGGTCTTTCGTCTTAAGCATACCTGCAATCAGGAACAAGGGGCGTTCGACACGCTCCTCTAGAGCTGCCATTGCGCTTGCAACCGCTGCGCCGGCACCTGGGTTGTGTCCGCCATCAAGCCAAACCTCAGCTTCTGGATCGGTCAGTTTGGTGAGGTTACCCTCTTGAAGGCGTTGAAGTCTTGCAGGCCAAACTGTGTTGCTCAACCCATGTTCCAACGCATCAACAGATGGCATCAGTCCTGCTGTTTCCAGCGTTGCAATTGCCATGGCTGCATTGCCGATTTGGTGCTGCCCTACAAGATTGGGCATCGGAAGATCGATCACACTGCTCTCGGTTTGATAGATCATGCGACCTTGTTCCGGGAAGGCATCAAAGTCTTGACCAAGAATGCGCATAGGCGCGCCAATGCGACCGGCAACCTCTGCAATGACAGACATCGCTTCTTGGGATTGTCGGGCAATAATTGCGGGCACACCAGCTTTCAAGATACCAGCTTTTTCATATGCAATTCCGCCCAACTCATCGCCAAGAAAGCTCTCATGATCCATGGAAACAGGTGTAATCACGGATGCAATCGGCTTTTCGATAACATTTGTCGCATCAAGGCGCCCGCCGAGCCCAACTTCAAGCAAAAGCACATCTGCCGGGTGCTCGGCAAAAAGTTTGAATGCAATAGCAGTGGTTATTTCGAACTGAGTGATTGCTGCGCCATCATTGACGCGTTCAACCTCCAGCATGGTGGAAATGAGGGCTTCATCGTCAACCAATATACCGCCGCCTTCACGGGCCAATCGAATGCGTTCATGAAAACGCACTAGATGCGGGGAGGTATAGACATGAACTGTCTTGCCGCTTGCCTCCAGTAACGCACGCATGAAAGCAGTTGTTGAGCCTTTGCCATTGGTGCCTGCAATATGAATTGTGGGCGGTAAATTGAGCTCTGGGTGCCCCAATTTTGCAAGAAGCGATTCAAGGCGCCCAAGGGTCAGGTCAATCGAACGAGGATGCAGCTGTGTGAGCCGCTCCAATATAGCTGTTGTATGGTCCATCAGATGTTTTCGCTTGCTGCGGACAGAATAGGGCGAGGTAGGCGGTTTTCTTGTGCTTATGGTGTGGTGCTTGTGGCGCTGCCAGTTGGCTTCGCGCCATCTACTACTGGAGCAACCTCGTCATCAACAGGCTCAAGCTCAATAACTTCTTCTTCTACGGTCGGAATATCCGCTTCAATAGTATCTTGTGTTTCTGCAAGTGGCTCCATTGTTGGAACAGTTGTTGCCGCGGCGGGTTGTTTCATCAGCAGTCTACAAAGGTTCGCCAATGTCGCGCGCATTTCGTGGCGGTGAACCACCATATCGACCATTCCATGCTCCAATAGATATTCAGATCTTTGGAAGCCCTCCGGTAATTTCTCGCGAATGGTTTGCTCAATCACCCTTTGGCCAGCAAATCCGATCAATGCGCCTGGCTCTGCAATATGGATATCGCCGAGCATTGCGTAAGATGCTGTCACACCACCAGTGGTGGGATTTGTCAGCACAACGATATAGGGAAGGTCAGCTTCACGGTGCTCTTGCAGTGCGACAGTCGTGCGTGGCAACTGCATTAGGGACAAAATGCCCTCCTGCATGCGTGCGCCACCAGATGCTGCAAACAAAATATAGGGAACACCAGCTTTCGTTGCAGCTTGAAATCCGGTGACAATCGCTTCACCGGCTGCCATGCCAAGCGATCCGCCCATGAAGTTGAAATCTTGCACAGCGGCAACAACTGGATTGTCTTCCAAATTGCCTTTGCCAATCATCATTGCATCTTCATAACCAGTCTTTGCCTTGGCATCCCGGAGGCGATCTGTGTATCGACGCTCATCTCGGAATTTCAGTGGGTCAACCGGCGCTTCCGGCAATTCCAGTTTTTCGAAAAGCCCATCGTCAAAAAGCTTGTTCAGGCGCTTTTCTGCGCTGATGCGCATATGAAACCCGGAATTGGGAATGACAAAGTCATTTGCTTCCAGATCGCGGTGAAACACCATCTCTCCGGATTCCGGGCACTTGATCCACAAATTCTCCGGAACTTCACGTTTCGTGTTCCACAGATTTTGGATTTTTGGACGGACGACACTGTTAATCCAGTTCATTGGCTTTCCCTGCTCGCATTGCGTTCCGGCGAGCTATCTCGATAAAACTTCGTTCTTAATGTGGGCAGTTTAGTCCGATTGTGCAAGTTGTGCACTGCGAACACCTGCCGCCAATTGACTTACCAACGTTGCAACAGCGTCAACCGGATCACTAACGAGCTTGCCGTTTGCATCAAGAGTTTTCGCTACAGCATCCACAATTGAACTACCAACCACCACACCATCTGCGGATTCGCCAAAGACCTTGGCTTGTTCGGCCGTTTTAACACCAAATCCTATGCACACCGGCAAATCAGTGTGTTGCTTTATCCGAGCAACTGCTTCGGCAACAGGACCAGTGTTGGCAATCGCTGAGCCAGTTATGCCAGTCATGGAAACGTAGTAGACAAATCCGGATGTATTGCTCAAGACTTTTGGCAGTCGTTTTTCATCCGTTGTAGGTGTCGCGAGGCGAATAAAATTCACACCGGCTTTCATCGCCGGGATGCACAATTCTTCATCCATTTCAGGCGGAAGGTCCACAATAATCAGGCCATCGATTCCGGCAGCTTTGGCATCGGTAAGAAAACGATCAACGCCATAAATATAGATAGGATTGTAGTACCCCATCATCACAATTGGTGTTGTGTCATCATCTTCGCGAAAATCCCGCGCCATCTGCAGAGTTCTTACAAGCGTCTGACCGGCTTTAAGGGAACGTTGGCCTGCCAACTGGATCGTAGGTCCATCGGCCATCGGGTCAGAGAAAGGCATACCAAGTTCAATCACATCGCTACCAGCGCCTGGTAGCGCTTTCATGATGCGGAGCGATGTGTCGTAGTCGGGATCCCCGCCCATGAAATAAGTCACGAGCGCTGGGCGCCCTTCGGCCTTGAGAGCTTCAAATTTTCTGTCGATACGCGTGGTCATACTTAAAGCTCCACACCCATGATTTTGCCAACAGTGAAAACATCTTTGTCACCACGGCCACACAGGTTCATCACGATAGTTTCGTCTTTGCGCATCTTTGGAGCGCGTTTCATCACCTCAGCCAAAGCGTGCGCTGGCTCCAGCGCTGGAATGATGCCTTCAAGCCGCGTCAAAAGCTGAAATGCTTCCAAGGCCTCAGTATCCATAATGGGCACATACTCAACACGGCCAGTGTCTTTCAACCAGGAATGTTCTGGGCCGATGCCTGGGTAATCGAGGCCAGCTGAAATGGAGTGGCCGTCTTTGATCTGGCCATCTTCATTTTGCAAGAGATAGGTCCGGTTTCCATGCAAAACGCCCGGATTACCCGCAGTCAATGATGCGCAGTGCTCTTCGCTATCAAGTCCCTTGCCGCCGGCTTCAACACCGATGATCTGAACATCATTATCATCCAGGAATGGGTGGAAGAGGCCGATTGCATTTGAACCGCCGCCAACGGCCGCTACCAACACGTCAGGTAGCTTGCCTTCTGCTGCCATAAATTGCTCTTTGGTTTCCTTGCCGATCACTGATTGGAAGTCGCGAACCATTTCAGGATACGGATGCGGACCTGCAGCTGTGCCGATAAGATAATACGTATCATCAACATTTGTAACCCAGTCACGCAGCGCTTCATTCATGGCATCCTTCAAGGTGCCATGACCCGCACTGACCGGATGCACTTGCGCCCCAAGTAGCTTCATACGGAATACGTTTGGTGCCTGTCGCTCAACGTCGGTTGCACCCATATAAACTTCACATGGATAGCCGAAACGCGCTGCCACAGTCGCTGTCGCGACGCCGTGCTGGCCTGCGCCGGTTTCGGCAATAATGCGTGTTTTGCCCATACGTTTGGCAAGCAAAATTTGACCAAGGCAATTGTTGATCTTGTGCGAGCCTGTGTGGTTTAGCTCATCGCGTTTGAAATAGATCTTTGCGCCGCCCAGATGTTCCGTCAGACGCTCTGCGAAATACAGCGGAGACGGACGCCCTGTGTAATGCATATTAAGGTTTTGGAGTTCTGCAAGAAATGCAGGATCATCTTTGGCTTCAGACCATTTTTCTTGCAGCTCAAGAATAAGAGGCATCAAGGTTTCGGCAACAAACTGGCCACCGAAAATACCAAACATGCCCTGATCATCAGGGCCGTTTCGCAATGAATTTGGATTTAGATGCTGGGTCATGCAGCAAATCCTTTCTGGGACTGTAAAGTATGCGCGGCTTTTGCAAGGCGCAGGAATGTTTCTATGAGGTCTTTATCTTTAACGCCGGGCGAAGTTTCAACACCTGACGAGACATCAATTCCGGAAATTATGGAATGTGCGACTGATAAACGCACTGCTTCAGCTACATTTTCAATATTCAGACCACCAGAAAGCATGATTGGCACTCCGCCGCAGGTCTCATGCGTCAATGCGTCAAGAATATTCCAATTGAATGTCAGTCCATTGCCGCCGGGAAGGGGGCTGTCTTTGGGCGGCTTTGCATCAATAAGCAAACGGTCCGCCACCGCGCTGTAAGCGCCAAGTTTCGCAAAATCACTGGCCTGCGAAACCCCAATCGCTTTCATGACAGGTATTTTGAACAGTTGTTTTATCTCCACGATTCGATCCGGCGTTTCAGATCCGTGAAGCTGAAGAATATCTGGTTGAACAGTGTTACAAATCACATCCAATTCTTCATTCGATGGATTGACAGTAAGTGCCACAACATCAACGCGCGTGTTGGCGTCGGCCCGTATAAATTCCGCAAGTTGCGCCGCCAGTTCCAATTCAGCATGCCGTGGGCTTTTTTTGAAGAAAACCAATCCAACCATGGTTGCACCCGCAGCAATAGCAGCAGCGACATCGACCTTTGTGGAAAGGCCGCAGATCTTCATATCAAAAGCGGTTGTTTTGGTCATCGCCCGTTCTGCTGGTTTGGTCGTTTAAGCAAATTCAAGAGAAAGTGTCCTGACACACAAAAGTGGGCTGTGTCCATTGGATTCCACCTTCAAATAGGTGGAAACGAAAGATGTTTGACGTTAGGAAACGCTATGCGTTGGTGGCAGGAAGCAAAGGGTGGTTGTTATTCAAATCTGGTGCCAGTTCGCGAGCCTTTTCTTCAGCCTGTTCGGCACGTCTTTGCTGCTTTGCCGCTTGGTGCTCATTGTCACGTGCTTTGCGCCGCCATTTTCCTTGCGCTAGCCATGAGCCAATGCCGCCAAGAACTACGCCAAGCAACAAAAAGGCAAAAAGCAAAAGATATAGGGGAACAGAATAACTCAGCGTTGCTAAATCTGTCCCAGCTGCAGCATCCGCAAATGGATTTAGTGACACTACGACCGCGTCACGATTGGCAATAGACAGAACCACCACGACGATGCCGAGCGGTATTAGGATGAGATATTTGATAAATCGCATCATCTGCGCTGCACCTGATCTTTAGCTGCTTAGCTGGCGTTAAGCCGCTCTCGCATTTCTTTGCCGGTCTTAAAGAACGGCACCACTTTGGAATCCACCTGAACAGACTCACCTGTTCGCGGATTTCGTCCTGTACGTGGATTTCTCGTTTTCACCGAAAACGCACCAAATCCACGAAGCTCTACCCGGTCGCCCTTGGATAATGCTTCAGTAATTTCATCGAGTATTGCATTTACAATCATCTCGACATCTCGTTGAAAAAGATGCGGATTCCGATCCGCTATCTTTTGCACCAATTCCGACTTTATCAACTTGCACGCCCCTTTAAACTACAGTTTAGCCTCAGCGCGTATAACTGCGGACTGGCTTTGCTGAGTCTATCTTATTGGAATTACTCCCTAATCAAGGCTAGGGTGCCAAACAGAGATCAGGCCGTCAAGCTGTGAGGGAGCGGAAACTGCTTCAATTAGGCCTGAATCTGCATTAGAAAGTCCGATTGTGCGGAAAAAGGCACTAAATATCGCACGTGCACCCAGCGAGAGCGGCGTTTCATTCTCTTCAGTTTTACGACGCCTAATTTTTAAGTCGGCTGGAAGGTCATGCTTTGACACTAACCATTCCTTGGCATCCTTCTGGCCACCAATGGAATCAATCAGCTTAAGTTTTGCAGCTCTGTCTCCAGAATACACTCTGCCGTCCGCCAAATTTCGGGCTGTTGCGTCATCAAATTTGCGGCGGTCCTTCACCAAGTCAACAAACCAGTCGTAAGAATCGTTTATCAAATCCTGGATGACAGCCTTTGCTGCCGGATTGGTGGGCTCAAACGGGTTCGGTGATGCTTTAAGGGGAGCGCTTTTAATTTGCTCCATCCGAATTCCAAGCTTTTCTAAAAGCGCACTGACATTTGGGCTTTGATAGACAACACCGATGGAGCCTGTAATGCTGGCCCTGCGAGCAAACACGTGGTTTGTCGCAATCGCCGCCATATAGGCCGCAGATGTTCCAATGCCGTCGATTGTGGCAACAACAGGCTTTTTCTCACCAAGCTCTAAAATAGCCTCATAGAGTGCCTCACCACCGGAAGTCGTACCACCCGGAGAGTTGATTTTAAGAATGACCGCTTGAACGTTTTCTTCGTCGGCTAGTTCAGCCAACAAGTCCAGGCGGTTCTTTGCGCCAACAATGACGCCATTAATTGACACTTCAGCAATATGAGGGCCGCGTGTAGAAGAAAGCGGATCTAAACCGCTAACTCTTGCAATGCCTGCAATCAGAATGACTGCAAGCAAAACCAATCCGCCAATGCGCCAGAAGGTGAGCTTTCGACGCAGACGACGCCGGTCGAGTAAATGATCTGGGTTCACCGGCTCGGCCATCGCAATTTTTCCTGTCTGCTTTTAAGTCAATTTAGTGGACGCTGACAGGCTGTAACTCGTGTTCCCATGCGTTGGCAACAATGGCGTCTCGACTATCACCAATAACAATCGGCGCACCATCGGCATTCAACAAAGCCCACAGCTTCAGACCTGCTGGCAATTCATCCACATCGGGAAAGGCCGCGTGAAATTGATCTGATGTCATTGGCCGGATATACGCGACCTCACCATCACCCAATTGGGCAAATTCATGTGCGCTCATAACGGTTTTTGCATTGTTGTTTTTGATCATGATGCAGTTTCCTTTGCTTGTGGCACTTCCTTGAGCTGATCCACCGTTTTGCTGTGCTCGGAATGTGTCACCGGTTCGTCGTGGATTTTAATATCAATTTTGCGAACAATTCGCTCTGGTTGCGGGCGAACCAGATCTATATTCAAAAGACCGTCTTTCAGGTCAGCGCCCAATATTTCCATGCCATCAGCGAGTAAAAAAGCACGCTGGAACTGCCGCGCTGCAATGCCGCGATGCAGGTATTCTCTTGTATCATCATCTTGTTGGCGACCGCGGATGACCAATTGCCGCTCTTCAACTGCCACATCCAACTCCTGGCGCGTAAACCCGGCAACTGCCAGAGTAATGCGCAGGACATCGCCTTTGGTGCCTTTGTCGGCACGAATGCGTTCTATATTATAAGGTGGGTAGCCGTCCGAGGACTTGGCTACGCGGTCCAAAACCCGCTCAATTTCGTCAAAGCCCAACATGAAGGGGCTGGAAAACGCAGATACGCGCGTCATATCTTGTCCTTTCTTCGAGGCCCTAAAAAGCAGCCATCAGCGATCCCGAAAGGCAATCGCTGCCTGAGTAAATATGGTACGAAGCAGCATTGTCTTCAAGAGAGGGTGTCAAAATGCACGCAAACGAGCCCGGTTTGGCGGGTTTTTATATGCAAAAATGGCGGCTGACATCTGTTGGTCCCGCAATCCAGACGCCTACCAGTTCGCTGTTTCCGGTGACGCGGAATAACAACGCTCTCATGCTAAAAATCATCAAGGAAGAAGGGGACGAACAAAATAGCTGCACCGCTTTGCTGCATTATAGCGGGGTTGGAGCGGTTAATGTGTTTGAACACACCGATGATGCATTTGTCATGCAAAGGGCTGTCGCCGGTAAAACCCTGAAAATGTTTCGTGCTGAACAAGGGGATGAAAAAACAACACGCATTATAAGTGATGTTCTCAAGCAATTGCATTGTGCGCCGTCATCGAAGTCAGAAGTTAACCTGCCAAATCTGAAAACTCTGCAAGGAGCGTTTGCCGCTATGCGTGGCATCAATAAGCGCGCCCTTCCGTTGCCAGTTCTCGAACATGCTGAAACACTGTTTGACAGTCTCATCGCATCAACATCTCACCATTCTGTGCTTCATGGAGATTTGCACCATGACAATTTGCTCCTAGATCAAGATGATAGGTGGTTAGCGATAGACCCTAAAGGGTTTCTCGGAGATCCGATCTATGATTGCGCCGCGCTCTTCAAAAACCCTCTGGATGATGACGGTGTTGCAGATGAAACTTGCATCTTTTCCAGGGCGGATATTCTGCAAGAACAATTGGGATATTCACGTGACCGTATATTGCAATGGGCGTTTGTTCATTGCGTCTTATCAGTTATTTGGTCGGTTCAAGACGGCGCGCCAATTGGACCCGCGCAGTCTGTTGCAATGGCTCTTTTTCAAATGTTGTACAGAGATTGAAACGTGAAAGATTCGCTATTCTAAAGTTGAGTTCGTGTGGCTAAAACACATGCGAATGTCTGCTAATGCGCGCAAAAGCCCTTGTTAGTTTGCACGAGGCGACGGTTCATTCTACGTTCATAATTACTTATGCATTTTATTCCTTGCGCGCAGATCATTGCGCGACAAATTGGGGACCTTAACGACTATGATAAAGAAATATCTCACTTTTGGCGTAATGGGGTTGATGTTTGCCACAAGTTTGCCACTCCCTGTCGCAGCGCAATCAAACTTGTCATGGTCCGTTGATAGATCTGCGAAATTTGCAGCGACCCTCAGAGTAACACGGCCAAATGGCAAGCCGCGATTTGTAGCTTGGTGTGGTCGCAATCAAAAGGGCATCATCAACATCAATATTCTGGGTAATCTATCTACCATACCCAATGATGGAGGGGTGCGCGTTGTTGCCGAAGGCGACAAACAGACTGTCAAGCACTCCGGACACGTGCAGACCCTTTCCAATGAACGCAACATCTTTATGCAAACCAATGGCAAAGAGAAGTTCTGGGTAACAATGGCCTCCAGCAACAGGGTTAGATTTCTTGTTGGCGGAAATCGCATCTCGGTTTTGCGTGATATCGAAGTCAAAAAAGTGAAGCGGTTCATCAAAATTTGCTCAAATCAGAATACGTATGCTGAGTTTGAACGTAAAGTAAACCGGCAGATCGCCGGCCCTAAGCCCCAACAACCCGCTCCGCAACAACCCGCGAAAAAGGACGATGATTTTTCAGTAGCTGAAGGCATTGCTCTTGGAATTCTGGGTATTGGCGCCGCAATTATAGGCAACGAAATAGCCAAGGATATTTTCGACGATAAGCAGCAGCCACAACAACCTGCACGCCAGCCGCAGCAACCTGCCCCAAACAACAATATTCAACGCACATGGGGCGTTGGCGGAAGCTACGACACGATCACTGCATCTGATTGCAATGCTGATTGCGAGGAAGATAAGGCTCTTCTAATTGCATGTCGCGGTGACGGCTTGCCTGCCATAGTCGATGCTCTAGGTCTTGGATTTGAAAATGGACGATCAGGCGCTAACGAGACCGTATACATATCCGTTGGCCAACAAGTGTTTTCCTACGCCGCAACAATTAACGGGCCGGGCCTAGTCGGCTACTGGCCATCCTTTTTCATCAACCCAAATGACCCCATTATTGAAGCTTTGCAGGCAGGAAGTTCTGCGCGGATGTCTATTGGTAATACAGTCACGGATTTTGGTCTAAGGGGTTCACGATCAGCTCTGAACATCTTTAAAGCGCATTGCGGTTGGAATAATGTGCCATTGGGTACTGAGTTTGCTGACGGCTATCCTGTTACGCCTGCCCAACAACCCGTAAATGATGCTCACTGGTTTGCCTCGCAATACACTGAGAACACATCGGGAAAGACATTCTCCACGTTGAGTTTTGGTATTCCGGAAACTGATGCATTGGGTTTCTATGCCTCGTGTGAAGTTGGTGGTGGCAACCAGTCTGTGCGGGTTGATATGCAACTTGACTACGGCAATTTGCGTGTCGGATCTCCGGTTACGAGTTATGTTCAGGCATCTGGTCAGACCTTCCAGTATCGAGGAAGTGTTTTTCAGGAAAGCAGTGAATGGGCTGGCATAACCATGAATATCGATTCCAACGACCCTGTTTGGCGCGCAATGCAAGATGAACCTCAGAACATCAGCTATGGTATGTACGGCGGCGGCCAAAACACAACATCCTCGCATGATGCAGCCACCGCGTTGGGACAATTTATCAATAATTGCCAGCGGTTTAATGGGCCAAGTGGTCCTGCTCAACCCAGCTATGGACAACAGTTTAGCTGCAACGACCGGTCAAATCTGACCATTTCATTCAACGAAGCGAGTGGCGTGTCATTTGCGAATGTTCGTATGCAAAATGGTTCTGAATTTGCTTTGGTAAAGGTTCCGACCCCGCGTGGAGATAAATACTCCAACGGTGATGCAACCTTGAACGTCAATGGACAAAGGGTTCGTCTGAGCACCAACAACACTACGTTGTTTTGCCAAGGTAACTAGAGCATTTTTGGCAACGAAGTAATGGATACGCATGAGGGTTGAAGCCTGATGCGTATTTTGCTGGATTTCGAATGGGGTGTCTTCCAATCCGGCTTGACTTGAGGAATTGATTGCTCTTCAGCTGTACCAGCTAAGAGGTTGTTCTGAAGGTGTTCCAAATGGTTTTTAATACCTACGTTGTATTCTTCATCACGACAGCAGTGGTGATATTCTCTCCAGGTGCAACCGCTATTATGATTGCGTCGCAAGGAGCTGGAAATGGGTTGAAACAAGCACTCTTCAGTGTTTTCGGTATTACCTGCGCAACGATGATTTATTTCGCTTTGTCTGCGACGGGAATCGCCTCTCTTGTTGTTGCTTCACACACCTTGTTTCTGACGATCAAATGGGCCGGTGTGGCCTATCTGTTCTATCTAGGTGGGATGGCAATTTTCAGTAAATCAGGCGGGTTGCTTGTAAAAGCCGGAGCAGTGAAGAGACGCCGCTCATTGTACGTTCACGGCTGCATTGTGGAATTCGCAAACCCCAAAGCCTTGATTTATTTTGCCGCCATACTCCCACAATTTCTGGACGTATCGAGGCCTATTGTTTTCCAATTCCTCATGATGGGTGCAACGACATTTATCATGCAGGTGATCATTTATTCAGCCTATGCCTATATGGGTGAACGATTGACCCGCAATGGTGTAAAAGCCTGGATTGTTTCCAGCATTAACAAGGTCGCAGGCGGCGCATTGCTTTTTGCAGGCATTAAGATGGCAAGTGTTACTGCCGCTTCCAGATAGCTGGTTTATCCCATCGCTATCTTGCTAGCAGCGCTTGGATTTCTGTCAAGTCAGGCATTGCGGGTGCGGTGCCACGTCGCGTAACCGCGATACCAGCTGTGGCACAGCCAAATTTCATTGCTTCAATTGGGGACGCACCTTTTGATAGTGCCGCTGAAAACCCTCCGACAAATGCATCGCCAGCACCTGACGTGTCAATTGCGTCTCCGAATGAGATTGCAGGTACATGAACTGATTGGGTCGCAGTATGGTAAAGCACGCCCTGCGCACCCAATGTGATGAGCGCCGTATTGGCCCCTTTCGCAATAAGAGCATCACCAGCCTGCTTTGCAGAAGCCACGTCATTTACGGGAAATCCAACCAAGGCCGCAGCCTCTGTTTCATTGGGCACGATGTAGTCCGACAATGGATAAAAGGTTGCCGGGAATGGTTCAGCCGGGGCAGGGTTGAACACAGTTGTAACTCCCGCAGATTTAGCGATTTGAAGCGCATGAAGTGCGGTTTCGACAGGTTGTTCAAGCTGTGTAACGAAGATGGAAGAGTTTTCTATCGTTTCGCGCGATGTTTCAACGTCTGCCACGCAAATTGTCCCGGCGGCTCCGGGGTAAACGATGATGGCATTGTCACCATTGGTTTCATTGACATAGATGAATGCGGCTCCAGTTGGCAGATCATCCATCTGGATAATTTGAGGACGGACGCCGCACTCTTCGTAAGTCTTGAGCGCCATGTCTCCAAACGTATCTTTTCCAAGTTTGGAAATAAATGAAACGTCACCACCAGCGCGTGCTGCTGCAACTGCTTGGTTAGAGCCTTTTCCACCGGGTCCGACAGAAAAGCCACTTCCGGCAATCGTTTCGCCAATCTGTGGCATGCGGCTGGCGACATAGGCTGTGTCAGCCACAAAAATTCCAAGAATAGATACGCCGGATTTCATTTTGGTCCCCAAAACTTATTCAGCATCCGGCGCGACCACACCCTTTGTGAAGACGAAGCAGCCATAGAAGCGCCGCTCGCCAGTTGTGATCACACAATATGCATTTTTTGCTTCCTCATAAAATGCGAAACGTTCGATGCTATACATCGGTGTTGGTTTTCCCTCGTCCGCATCAATCACAGCCTGCACTTCTTGCTGAATGGGAGCGACTTCATCCGGTGCGCCCATAATTTCCATGCGGCCGGCAGATGGTTGAAGTGCGGTGTCCAATGGAAGCACTGTCAGCATGGCTTCAATCGCTTCTGCTGCGGTTACATTGTCTATGCGCAACAACTTTCCAAGCGTGGTTTGCCGTGCAATTGAGTCAGATGGGAAATTTGTATCTGAAATAACCAATGTATCGCCATGACCCATTGAACGAAGTGCATGCAAGACATCTGCATTGAGAGCAGGATGGATATTTTTAAGCATAGAAGGCCTCCCTTGTTCGATTTTAATAGGTTGTTTTCAACCTTAAATTTATTGATACAAGAACTCTCTACCGGCTTCTTAAAAAGCACGCGCGGAGCGCTCATTCACCCCATGGAATCCAGATATTCTTCACATCAACTGCTTTGTGTAAATACAATGGCCCCTCGGCCGCATGATTGTTCATCCAGTCTGTGGCCAATCCGTAGTCAACAAATGTGCGTTTCAGATTTCCGATTGAGAGCTTTTCTACCTGCGTCGACAGCTTTTTGGATCCAAAAGCCCAAAGCGCATCCACATCATTGTGGGAAGCAAGGGTTTTGACCAGATCGTCAGCGCTGCCGGTCACTATGTTGACCACACCACCGGGTACGTCAGATGTTTCAAGTATTGAGTAGAAATCTGTTGCTGAAAGCGGGTGCGGCTCGCTTGGTACTGCGACCACGCGGTTGCCCATTGCAATAAGCGGAGCCACAAGACTGATGAACCCAAGAAGTGCTGCTTCAGGCGGGCAGATGACGCCAACAACACCAAGTGGTTCCGGCATTGCCAGAGCGACACCGCGAAGCGGCGGGTTGTGCACAGTGCCTTCATATTTGTCGGCCCATGCCCCATAGGTGAAAAGTCGTGAAACAGATGCTTCAACCTCACGCTTTGCTTCGGCAGCAGAGGCGCCTGTCATAGCTGAAATGCGGGCCGCAAATTCTGCTGCACGCCCATCCAGGTTTTCCGCCATGTAGTAGAGGATTTGCGCCCGATTATGCGCAGTCTTACTGCCCCACGAAGACGCGCTGCTGGCAGCTACAACTGCGTTTCGTATATCTTTGCGATTGCCCTCGCCAACATCCGCAAGGTGCCTGCCCTTTGGTGACAGTACGGCACGTGAGTAATTGCCGTCGGGCCGTGCTTGTTTGCCGCCTACAAAGAGTTTTGCCGTGCGATCAATCGTTGGCGCGGAGAAGCTGTTTGAACCGTTGGTTTTTTCCGTGATCGGTTTTTTGTCGGCCCTTGGCGTTCGGTTCAACCATGCTTTGGGCTTCAAGTACTCAAGGCAGCCTTCGCGACCACCTTCGCGGCCAAAACCAGATTCCTTTTTGCCGCCAAACCCAACCGCTGCATCGAATAGATTGGTTGCATTGACCCAGACGATGCCTGCTTGCAATTTCGCGGCGACATTCAGCGCCTGTCCAATTGTTTCGCTCCATACGCTGGCAGCCAGGCCATAACGTGAGTGATTGGCCAACTGAATAGCTTCATCCGGTGTTCTGAAGGTCATGGAGACGGCAACGGGTCCAAATATTTCTTCTGTGGCAACCACAGATGTCGGCTGCACATCACTGAGCAATGTTGGTGGGTAGAAGCTGCCAGTTTCTGGAAGCTCTGTCTGCGCTTGATGAAGTGTTGCGCCTTCATCCACGCCTTGTTTGACCAGCGCCTTGATACGCTCCAATTGAACCGGGTCAACAATTGCGCCCATATCAATGCATTTATCCAGCGGGTGGCCAACGCGCAATGTCTCCATCCGGCGCTTTAGACTGTCATGGAATTGAACAGAGATGCTCTCCTGCACCAACAACCTTGATCCTGCACAGCAGACCTGCCCCTGATTAAACCAAATCGCGTCCACAACCCCCTCAACAGCGCCATCAATATCGGCATCATCAAAGACGATGAACGGAGATTTTCCGCCCAATTCCAAGGTCAGTGATTTACCGGAGCCTGCCGTTTTTTCACGAATGATGCGACCAACCTCTGTGGAGCCGGTGAAAGCTATTTTATCAACCTTGTCGTGCTCTACCAGCAGCCCGCCGGTTTTCCCTTCGCCGGTCACAATGTTCAGTACACCAGCCGGAAGGCCAGCCGCACTTGCAAGTTCGGCAAATAGCAGAGCCGTAAGGGAGGTAAACTCTGCTGGTTTAAGTACAACACAATTGCCAAGTGCAAGCGCTGGCGCAACCTTCCAGGCCAGCATTAGAAATGGGAAATTCCAGGGTATGATTTGTCCAACAACGCCAACGGGGGCGTGGTCGGGAAACTCAGTTTCCTGAATTTGCGCAAACCCAGCATGATGATAGAAATGTCGCGCCGCAAGCTGAATGTCTAAATCACGTGTTTCGCGTATCGGTTTTCCATTATCAATTGCTTCCACCACCGAAAGCAAACGGGCATGCCGCTGGATAATACGTGCAAGCGCATAAAGGTGTCTGGCCCGCGTATGTCCGGGCAATTTGGCCCATTTCGTTTGTGCTTTGCTTGCAGCATCAACAGCAAGATCGACATCCGGTTTGGTGCCCTGTGCCAGTTTTGCCAAATGTGCGCCGGTGGCAGGTTCAATGGTTTTGAAGCTCTTGCCAGCTTTAGGCGCAACAAATTGACCATCAATATAATGCCCGAAATCAGTCTTGTGACGGGCCAGCCACGCCCTGGCCTCCTCGTCGGATTCTGGGGCTGGTCCATAGCTCATGTCATCGAAATATGATGCAACACTCATTTTGCTTATCCTATTGGGTGCCGTTCGAACGATGAATAGGCACCAGTTAAATGGTGCTCCAGCTGACGTTCGATATCAGCGAGCAAACTGGAAGCACCGATCCGGAACAGATCTGATTCAAGCCATTCCCGTCCCAGTTCCTCTTTCATTAGGAATTGGTAGTTGAGAATGTCTTTTGCCTTTGAAATGCCGCCTGCTGGTTTGTAACCAACTTTGAACCCAGTGCGGGTCCGATAGTCGCGAATGGCCCTCAGCATGGTCAAAGTTACGGCAAGCGTGGCATTGACGCTTTCCTTGCCGGTGGAGGTTTTAATGAAGTCTGCGCCTGCCATCATGCAAACCAAAGAAGCCTTGGTGACATTGCGAAGTGTTTTCAGATCGCCTGTCGCGAGAATGGCTTTCACATGGGCATCGCCGCATGCGTTTCTATAATCGCACATTTCTTCATAGAGTGCTTGCCAATTGCCAGTAAGGACGTGTTCACGCGTAACCACGATGTCAATTTCGCGTGCGCCTTCAGCAACCGATGCTTCAATTTCCTTCACTTTGAGATGGTGTGGGCTTAGGCCGGCAGGAAACCCTGTAGAAACCGCGGCAACGGGAATGCCAGAATTTCCAAGAGCATCCACGGCTTCGGCAACATAGCGGTGGTAAACGCAAATGGCCCCGGTGGTAATCGTGTGATCACCCATGCCGAGCGCATCAAGAATATCTGGTCGAACCGGTTGAATTGCTTTGGCGCATAACCGGCGAACTCGGCCCGGTGTATCATCGCCATTCAAAGTCGTCAGATCAATGCAAGTAACAGCTTTTAGCAACCAGGCCGCTTGTGCGTCCTTTTTAACAGTCCGCCTTCCAGGCAAACTAGCAACTCTGCGCTCTGTGGCTGAAAGGTTGACGCGGACATTGTTGACCCAAGACAGATCAAGTTCCATTCCCGGGTTACGTGGATGTTCATTTGACCCTGCATGACTGCGAGACGAAGCTTGGGCCGTCGGGACTGGTGCCTTTGGTGTGTCAGCGATGTTTTGTGATGATGTTGTCAAAGCATCCCTCCAATTTGAACGGTCACTCAGCGAGCTCCGAACTTTTATGCGCTGCCCAATGCCTCAGGTTAACTTGAGCTTAAACGGACTCAGCGGATTATATTTTGTTATTTATATACCAATATTTTGTTACAATTCCACCATTAGTGAAATGCGTCAAGATGATATTGGGGTTTTAGGACCGAGTTGGGCATCCTCATTGGTATCTTGTTTGTTAAATTCCAATTCGCCATCTTCGGTTACGATTGAGTGGAATGCCTCCACTGGTGAGAAGAAGGCGGGCTTCACTTTTCCTATTTTGCTATTGTCGGTCACCAACACGCTTGTCTGTGCCGCGGCAAGGGCCTGGCGTTTGACTTGTGCCTCATGAAAATTTTCACAGCTCGCTCCTCGATTCAAATCAAGCCCTGCGGCTGTTAAGAATGCAGTGTTTACGCCGATGTTTTCAAAGGCATTATTGTCCGCAGCGCTAGCAAAGGACTCAGATGAAGGGTGGTAAATGCCACCAAGCATTATCATTCGAACATTGGGCAACCGTGCCAATTTTTCAGCGACATTCAATGCATAACACACCGCAGTTATCTGGAATGTATCGGGGATCAGGTCAATTAGAGGCAACAAAGTCGTACCGCAATCAAAGAAAATTGTTTCGTCTGGTTGGAGGCTTTGAGATGCATGAACACAGGCGAACTTCTTGGCAGCGGCGTGACTATCTTTCGCCAGCGTCACATTATACGGGCCATCTCCTTCAATGCTGGCGGCAGGGACAATATGTCCGCCAAGATAGGTGAACTTGTCCGGATGGTCGCTAACGTCTCGTCGGACTGTCATTACAGACACCTCCAAAATTCGTGCAGCATCGTTTAGATGCAGAACACGATGTTCCGTAAGGGCTTCAGACAGCGCGATCACACGTTTTGATTTTCTGCTTGGCATCAAATCTTCGTTTCTAGAGCGTCACCGTAGCGGTGATCAGTACAAAAATGTTATTATTGTAACAAATTTTGTTATATGATTGAAATCGCGTTTCTGCAAGATTTCTTCCTGAGAAATGGTGCTTAGGCAGTGTGATGTAAGCGCTTTCTCATCTCCGTGTCTCGCAGTTTTAGGTCATCCGAATAGGCTGGTCCTGACATCTGGAAAATTAAAATTGCGATATATATTCGTTATGCTTTCGTTTAATGTTCCCTTCAGGAAATAGGTTCGTTTTGAGAAAAATCAGTGAAAAAGTAAATTTTTTCGCGCAAGTAACACTCAAAATCATTGCTGAAAAATAATTTACTATTTATAATCAAAAGGATAATGTCATATATCAACTCTTCTTTTAATTTTCGTATCAAATTTTTTGAGTTGATAGGAAAATTTCTTCAAAGGATTCAAGTACATGTTCACAACAGAGCGCCAAAAGGATATCTTGGAGTTGGTTAAGGTTGGTGGGCGTGTGTTTGTCGATGACCTTGTTGAAAAGTTTGATGTGACGCCTCAAACCATCCGAGCTGATCTCAAGTTCTTAAGCAAAAACAATAAGCTGGTTAGATTCCATGGCGGAGCCCAGGCCATCGATGGTCGGGCTAATATGGAGTATGAGGCGCGCCGCCAAATCGCAGCCTCTCAAAAGATTGCCATCGGAAAAGCCGCAGCGGAGGTGATCCCCAATAATGTATCTCTCTTCATAAATATTGGCACAACGACAGAGGCATTCAGTGATGCCCTCGTGGACCACAAGGGCTTGATGGTAATTACGAATAATATCAATGTTGCCAGTAGCTTAAGATTAGCATTGGAAAACGAAGTGATTATTGCTGGCGGTGTGGTGCGCTCTTCGGATGGTGGTGTGGTGGGTGAGGCCACTGTTGACTTCATCAATAATTTCAAGGTGGATTACGCCATTATCGGATCCTCTGCCATTGACTCTGACGGATCTCTTCTGGATTTCGATTTCAGAGAGGTAAGGGTATCGCAGGCGATCATCGAAAATGCACGGCATGTTGTACTTATAGCCGATTCCACCAAGTTGGAGCGCTCCGCTCCTGTGCGTATCGGGCATATCTCACAGGTCGACACATTCATCACCGACGTCATCAAGGATGACAAATTCAGAGCTGCATGTACTGAAGCTGAGATTGAAGTGATCGAGGTGAATAAGCAGAACTAACAGTTCCGACTGAATTAATACTTTTCGTTTGACATTCGTTTTGATTTCATATGTCTTGTTATAAAACGGGCATAGAAGCAATCTATTGTCTAGGGAGAAAATATTGTCAGAAGAAACGGATATTTTCGTCATCGGCGGAGGGATCAATGGCTGTGGCATCGCGCGTGACGCGGTAGGCAGAGGCTATTCCGTACGTTTGGCTGAGATGAATGACCTCGCTAGCGGTACGTCTTCATGGTCTTCAAAACTGATTCATGGCGGATTGCGCTATCTGGAACATTATGAGTTTCGCCTTGTCAGAGAAGCGTTGAGCGAACGCGAAGTGCTGTTGAAATCGGCGCCACATATTATCTGGCCGATGCGGTTTGTGCTTCCGCACCATAAATCCATGCGGCCGGCCTGGTTATTGCGGATGGGCCTTTTTCTCTATGACCACATCGGGAAACGAAAGTTACTTCCAGGTACAAAGCAAGTCAATTTGAAGACTGCTGAGGTAGGAAAACCACTTAAGCCGGTTTTTTCAAAAGGATTCGAATATTCTGATTGTTGGGTAAACGATGCAAGGCTGGTCGTGCTGAATGCGAAAGATGCGCAAGACCAGGGCGCAACGATCGAAACCCATACCCAGGTAATTTCTGCACGCAAAGACAATGGTTTGTGGTGCATCACGACAAAGAATTTACGGAACGGTGATGTTGCCGAGCACAAAGCTCGATTGATTGTAAATGCGGCGGGACCGTGGGTTGATAAAGTATTGGGCGACGCTTTTGGCAGCAATCGTTCGAAGAATGTTAGGCTTGTTCAAGGCAGCCATATTGTGGTTCCCAGGCTTCATTCTCACGACCGCGCCTACATTTTTCAAAATGCAGATAATAGAATTATTTTTGCTCTGCCTTACGAGCAAGATTACACACTTATTGGCACGACCGATCAGGATTACAATGGCGATCCTTCAGAGGTGAAAATCACCGACACGGAAGTCAACTATCTGTGCTCTGCGGCCAGCGAATATTTCAACGAACCCGTAAAAGCTGATGATATCGTTTGGAGCTATTCTGGTGTTCGACCGCTCTATGATGATGGCGCATCTGCTGCTCAAGAGGCCACTCGCGATTATGTTTTGCGCGTCGATGGAGAAGAAGGGGAGCCTTCTGCGGTTAATATTTTTGGTGGCAAGATTACCACCTACCGCAAATTAGCAGAATCAATGATGGAAGAAATTGAGCAGTTGATTGGCGCGCGAAAAGCACCTTGGACTGCTCAATCACAACTGCCAGGCGGCGATTTCGCGGTTGCGGACTACGACAAGCTGGTAAGCAAGTTGGAATCTGAGTTCCCGTTCATTCAAGCATCACTAGCTGAAAGACTTGTCCGCTCGTATGGGACGAAAGCTTGGGTATTGATGCAAGGCGCGAAAGCCCTGGAAGATATGGGCACAGAATTCGGTGGCTCCCTGACAGAACGCGAAGTCAATTACCTTATGAAGCACGAGTGGGCAGAGTGTGCGGAAGATGTCGTTTGGCGACGCTCCAAGCTTGGCATTCGCCTCGACAAAACGGAAATTTCGGCGCTTGATAAATGGATGCGAGATAACAACGCACTCGTTTCCACGGCTGCAGAATAGGGGTTATCCGGTGTTAGAACTAAAAAATGTGAGCAAAAAGGTTGGAAACACCTTTCACATAAAAGATGTTTCACTGAAGTTGGAAAAAGGGTCGTTGAATGTGCTCTTGGGCCCAACCCTGTCTGGCAAAACATCTTTAATGCGGCTGATGGCTGGTCTCGATCGTCCGACTTCCGGTGATATTTTGATGAACGGCGGCAGTGTTCTAAAGCTCGCTGTACAAAAGCGCAACGTTGCCATGGTGTATCAGCAGTTCATCAACTATCCGGCATTCACAGTGTATGAGAACATTGCTTCTCCGCTCCGAGTGGCCGGGGTCGATAAAAAGTCGATCGATATGAAGGTGCGCGAAGCTGCAGACCTGATGAAGCTCACTCCGTATCTTGATCGTACAGTTCTGAATTTATCTGGTGGGCAACAGCAGCGCACTGCGTTGGCGCGTGCCTTGGTGAAAGGCGCCGAGCTTGTGTTGCTTGATGAGCCTCTCGCCAATTTAGACTACAAATTACGCGAAGAACTTCGCATAGAGCTGCCGCGCATTTTTGCAGAAACAGGCGCTATTTTTGTCTATGCGACCACTGAGCCGCAAGAAGCGTTGTTGTTGGGTGGCGACACAGCAACTTTACACCAAGGACAAATTTCACAGTTTGGCCTAACGATCCAAGTACACAATACTCCGGCAAATCTCGTTACTGCGCAGACATTTTCTGATCCGCCAATGAACATCATCCCCATGCGGAAACAGGGCGATCAATTTTTGTTCTCACAAGGTGAAGTCGAATGTCCGACAGGCTTAACGGGTTTGTCAGACGGCCCGTATAGCATTGGTGTTCGGCCGCATCATTTCATGTTGAAAGAACCAGCCGGCAAATCGTTGAAAATTGAAGCGGCCGTCTCAACAACCGAAATTGCGGGCTCTGAAACGTTCATTCATGTTGTAGAGGACGATTTGAAGTTGGTCGTGTTGACCCATGGTGTGCACAGGTTGGAAATTGGCGAAAACATTCCGATTTACATGGATCCCCAGAAGTTTTTCATTTTTGACGGCCATGATGCACTGGTTTCCGCACCAACAGTGGGAGCGGCATAATGGCTCAGATTACACTCGATAAACTTGCACATTCATACTATCCAAACCCAAAGACGGACGATGATTTTTCTCTGAAAGAGATCGACCACGTTTGGGATGATGGTGGGGCATATGCGCTCCTAGGGCCATCCGGTTGCGGAAAAACCACCCTGCTGAACATCATTTCAGGCCTCTTGATTCCATCCAAGGGCAAGGTCCTGTTCGACGGCCGCGATATCACTACGTTTCAGCCGGAGCAGCGCAATATTGCGCAAGTTTTCCAGTTCCCGGTGATTTACGACACAATGACAGTGCGACAAAATCTCGAGTTTCCGCTGAAAAACCGCAATGTTCCAACTGACGAAATTGCGAAACGCGTCGATGAGATGATTGATATCCTCGATTTGAACGACAAGGCCAATCGAAAAGCCCGCGGCCTTACTGCAGATGAAAAACAGAAAATTTCGTTGGGCCGGGGTTTGGTTCGCTATGATGTGAATGCGATTCTGTTTGATGAGCCATTGACCGTAATTGATCCGCACATGAAATGGCAGTTGCGGACAAAGTTGAAAGAGCTTCACCGCCAACTCGGTCATACAATGATTTATGTGACACACGATCAAACCGAGGCTTTGACGTTTGCTGACAAGGTTGTGGTCATGTACGAGGGTGAGGTCGTCCAGATCGGTACTCCAGAAGAACTTTTTGATGAGCCGGCTCATACATTTGTCGGGTATTTCATTGGGTCTCCGGGCATGAACATCATCCCGGTTGATGTGAGCGGGTCTGAAGCCCGTCTCGGCAGCCATTCCATGGATCTCAAAGGCGGATATAGCGGCTTAACTGGTAAAATTGAACTCGGTATCCGCCCGGAATTCATTTCGATGAACGCATCAGGGGATGGGTTGCCTGCGACTATTTCAGGTGTTGAGGATATTGGGCGCTTCAAAATTGTGCGTACAAATGTTGAGGGACATGATTTGAACGTGGTGCTCAATGAAGGAGAGAGCGTTCCAGCAGATCCGAAGCTCTCTTTCGATGCCGCGCGTATCAACATTTATCAAGATGATCATCTTGTGCGCCCTCTAGCAAATCAAAAGGGGGCGTAAGACATGGAAAAAACATACAATAATAGAGCTTGGTTGCTCGTCATTCCAGTTTTCCTACTTGTCGCAATCTCCGCGATTATCCCGATTATGACGGTCGTCAACTATTCCTTTCAGGATACGTTTGGCGGCAATAAATTCTTTTGGGCCGGAACAGAATGGTTCATCGATGTTCTTAGATCAGAACGTTTTCATTCTGCACTTCTGCGTAACTTAGCCTTCTCATTTATCATCCTGGCGATTGAAATTCCGCTTGGCATCGCTATTGCGCTGTCAATGCCGAAAAAGGGCATATGGGTTCCGGTCTGTCTGGTACTTATGGCCCTACCATTGCTTATACCCTGGAATGTGGTTGGCACAATTTGGCAGATATTTGGACGCGCCGACATTGGTTTGCTTGGCTACTCAATGTCCGAGCTGGGTATCAACTATAATTACGCATCGAATGTTTTTGATGCCTGGGTGACCATTATCATTATGGATGTTTGGCATTGGACCAGCCTTGTTGTGCTGCTTTGCTATGCCGGTCTGGTATCCATTCCAGAGGCTTACTATCAAGCCGCTCGTATTGATGG
>JBGCFS010000001.1:0-7111 GCA_045107035.1 Hyphomicrobiales bacterium | reverse complement strand
GGCCTGAGCGCGCCCTGTTTGCGCGTCTGGAACGCGTTGAGAGATAGTATGCATGACACCCAGATGGGCCGCACCAAATGTTACACCATGTAAAATCTGTAAGACGAAATATCCTGCAAATGACCAATGCACTGGAAATAGGAGCCATCGCAATACCACAGCCATTGCCGCTATCACCAACAGCCCGCTAGGTCCCAAGCGGTTCAGTATCTGTTTGGAAAATGCGAACAGAAATACTTCTGCCAGCACGCCCACTGCCCACAAAGTGCCAATCTCCAAGCCAGAAAATCCAATGCTCTGCCAATACAGACTGCCGAAACCATAGACCATTGCATGGCTGGCCTGGCACAAAGCTCCAATGGCAAGAGCAAGCAACAACACAGGATGCCTAGATGCTTTCGCGGAGTAACCACCAGCATCTTCTGATTTTACTTCAGCATCCACTTTGGTTTTAGGCAGCCCTATAGCCGCACATACCACCACACCATAAGCAACAAATAGAACTGGCAACACCACGCTGTCAGAAAGCGCGCCAATGAGAGCCCCAGCGACAACGTTTGCGAAAACGAATGCAACAGACCCCCAAAGACGGACCTGACCATAATCCATTCCAAACTTGCGCACACCAGAAAGAGCAATGGCATCTCCAAGCGGCACCAACGTGTTCCAAAAAACTGCCACAAGCACGACAACCGCAAAAATCTGCCAGAACCCATTCGCAAAGAACAATAGCCCTAGTAGTGCAAATGCAATGGATGCATACCGGATGATGATCAGACGCCTGTCGGCGACACGATCTCCTAGCGAAACCATCAAGGGCGTCACTACTGCCTGCACTGCCATTGGAATAGCAAGCACAATTGCAATCTGCTCCGATTTTAATTCCTTTAATTCTAACCAAAGCGGAAAGAATGGAAGATAAATGCCAACCGCCGCAAAAACTGCCACATAAAATAGTGCTATTCGCGGCGCAAATGAGGCTGGTCCAATAAGTCTGGCAATCAAGTTTTTTTACTCACAAGCAAAAAAAGATGCGTGAAGTTAAGAATTCAGCATCTTATTGTTAAGAATCACATTGTAATCTGTGGGGAATCTCATTTTGTCCGAGAAGCCGGACAATATCAGAATTTAGAAACGACACCAGACTGAGAGTGCAATGGCGACATCTACAAATACGCCCACCGAACCAACTGAAATTCTTCCACAAGAAGATTACGACGCTATCGAGGGCGCCGTAATGGAGACAGCAAGAGGTCGTTGGTTCCTTGCTGAATATGCACGTCGTCATCGCGTAGCCGATACCGAAATGCTGATGAATGCAATTTCGAAATTGGAACGCAGTCTCTCTGATCAATCATCGATAAGCGCGCCAAAGTCAGAAGGGCCAGCAATAAGCGATCAAAGCGGCACTCCAGAACCAAACGACAAGGCACTCGAAAAAGTCTTGTTGGATGTTGCGGAACTCTCTGCGGCCATTCAGTTGACGCGTCAGGAAATTGAAGAACTTGGCACCAAACAGGCCAACGACGGCGGTTTTGAGCAAGCTTCGAATGAACTAGATGCTATTGTTACTCACACTGAGCAAGCGACAGGTGAAATTCTCACTGCTGCTGAGGCTATCCAGGAAGCTGCCTGGACTTTGCGTGATCAGGGCACCGACCCTGAAATCTGCGACAAGCTGGACAATTACGCGATCGAGATCTACACGGCATGTACGTTCCAGGACATTACAGGCCAACGTATTGCTAAAGTCGTTTCACTAATGGGCTTTGTTGAAGGCCATGTGCAATCGATGATGGGCATTTGGCATGAAGGCGAAGCAGCCGCACGCGCAGCCAAGCAATCTCCAGATAGCAACGCGGCAGGCTCTGACGCTGATGGCAATTCAGATGTGTTTGATGAATCTGATCTGTTGAATGGCCCTGCCCTTGAAGGTAATGGGTTGGAACAAGACAACATTGACGACCTGCTCAACGATGGTTTTGACTCCATTGAAACCAGTGCTGGTGACGTCACATCTGATATCGATGATGGCTTTGATGCAATCGAATCTGAAGCCGTTGATGTCACCGCTGATGTTGATGGTGGTTTTGACGCCATTGAGACTGATGCAAACGAAGTTAGATCAGACATTGATGATGGCTTTGATGCGATTGAAGCCGATATTGCTATTGAAGTTGAACATACGACGGCAGATGCCATCGAAATTGAGGCCACTGCGGTTGCAGAAGATGCTGGTTCTGACGAACCAACTGAAACTGGCAATGTAGAAACGGACGCAAATGACATTTATGCCGGTCAAGACGCATTCGAATCTATAGAGGAAACGTTGGAACACGCTAAGCAAGGTTAATTACAACTCTGTTTGCATCGCATGTTGAAGCATCTGGTGGTCAATATTGCCACCAGAGAGAATAGCTACAATTACTTTTCCTTTTAGGGTGTCGACTTGTGCTTCTAACTTGCCACTCAACAGCGCTGCGAGAGCCACTGCGCCGCCGGGTTCGACAACCATGCGGTGTTGTTCAAAACAGTAACGGACCGCCTGCAAAGCTTCCCGATCACTTACCGAAATTCCACCCGCAAGGCGGTTGCGATTGATTTCGAAACCAATTTCGCCAGGACAAGGTGTCAAAATGGCGTCACATATAGAACCGGACGTGTTTTTATTTTTTTCAATTTTTCCTGAACGAAGTGAACGTCCATAGTCGTCAAAACCATCCGGCTCGACAGCATATACACTGACGTCTGGCACTAAAGTTTTGCAAGCAAGCGACACACCAGCTGCCAGCCCTCCACCTCCTGTACATACCAAGATCACATCTGGTTTTAAGCCCAGGACATCTAGATCTTCAACAATTTCCAAGCCAACGGTTCCCTGGCCAGCAATCACGTCCACATTGTTGTAAGGGTGAATATAGGCCTTGCCGGTTCGTTCAACTTCCAAACGTGCTATCTCTTCTCGATCCTCGGATGCTCGGTCATATAAAATGACCTTTGCGCCGCTTGCTCTTGTTCGATCAATTTTTAGGGCTGGCGCATCTGAAGGCATGATGATCGTGGCTGATAGACCGAGCATTCGCGAGGCTTCGGCAACACCTAATGCATGGTTACCTGAAGATATGGTCAAAAACCCATTCTTGCACTCTTCAAGGGGAGTCTTTGAAACAGCATTGTAAGCACCGCGGAATTTGAACGAACCGGTGACTTGCCGGTTTTCAGCTTTCAGGAAAACTTTAGCCTTTAATTTCTTTGACAAACCGTAGGTGTCATACATCGACGTACGAACGACCCTTCCATGCAATTGTTCCTGGGCTTGTTTCACATTGTAAAAAATCGGGCTAATCATGATTTTCTTGTAAAAAATTGGGCAAATAATGTTTTTTTATCAGTGATCGTTCCTGTGTCTGTCAAGCAATGTCCTTGCAGAATTGGCTCACAGAGGTCTCCGAAGTTTGTGCTTCTGCGAATTTGCTGTCTAAAAACATCGCAAGCCGAATAAATATCAAGAGACGCTTGCCGTTCCATCTAACTGAAGAATGGTATATTTGGGAAACTCCGTTCAAATTCGCATTCAGCATGCTTCTTGCCGACAGCAATTTTGTAACTCATTAGGTTCAGTATCAAAAGTGCTTCAAAGTTCTTCTTATCAGTCGGTAAAATTGTTCTAGGCTCGCAGGGCTCCAAGCGTCGGCATAGTTTCTGCCTGAGACCTTTTTGGCGCCGTGTTGGACGTCTGAACGGAAGGAACCTTGTAATGTTTTTGAAGCAAAATTCCTGCAAATTTCGTCGAAAATACAGACAATTTCAGCATTAACCAATGTTGCTGAATAGAAATTTCTTAAATGTGCTTCAGTCCAATTCACTGTGCGGCCTTTATGACAGGCACTTATTGTCCTTTCGCTTAGCTTCAGGCAGCACTATGGTGCATGCAGCAAATCTAGTTGGAGACATTTTATGGAACTTGGCATAGCAGGCAAAACAGCAATTATTTGTGCATCAAGCAAAGGACTTGGAAAGGGCTGCGCGATTGCGCTGGCTCAGGCTGGTTGCAATATTGTCGTAAATGGAAGAACGGAAGATACGCTAAATGCCACAGCAGAAGAAGTTCGGCAGCTGACAGGCGCTACAGTTACTGCAGTTGCAGCAGATGTATCGACAGCTGAAGGCCAAGCAATGTTGCTCGCCGCGTGCCCCAATCCTGATATTTTAGTAAACAACAATGGTGGCCCACCGCGCAAAGATTATACTGAGATCGACCGGGCAGCCATCATTGAAGGCGTCATTCAAAATATGATCACGCCGATTGAACTCATCAAAGCTGTTACCCCTTCCATGAAGGAAAAGGGTTTTGGCCGAGTGGTCAATATCACATCCATGTCTGTTCTCAGCCCGATTGAAGGCCTTGATTTGTCGTCTGGCGCACGTGCTGGCCTGACGTCTTTTCTGGCCGGTGTCACACGGCAGCTTGCACCGCATGGCATTACCGTTAACAATATTTTGCCCGGAAAAATGGATACGGACCGTTTGCGTGGTGGTATTAGTGCTGCTGCAAAAAATGGTGGAATTTCAGTGGAAGATGCAGCTACTGCTCAACGGTCAGAAATTCCGGCTCTCCGTTTCGGTCAACCTGAAGAGTTTGGCAATGCGTGTGCATTTCTATGCTCTACCCATGGCGGATACATCACCGGACAGAACCTATTGATGGATGGCGGCTTATTTACGTCTGCCTTTTAGCCTTAAGTTAACAACCAAACCGCGGGCTGAAACAAGCCTTGCGGTTTGGCCATTAGAACGTAGTTTATTCAGCATCCCTTGCGTTAAAGAACGCTGCTTGTGAAATGCGAGACCAAGGGCCCAACCTACTTTTCGCCGCAGTCATTGAAGCGTAGATGCGCGCTGACAAATCGTCTTTGGTTATGAAACCGTCCATTACCTCTTTGGAGGCAATACGTGCCGCGTCCAATATCTCCGCTGGATATGGTCGAACATTGACCTGAAACTCTTCCTGAAGACGTTTCAATGCCGATGCGTTTTGCCATTCAGCTTCCGAAAGTGCGTATGCATTTTCGGCGCGACATGCGTTTTCGACGATAGCTTTCAAATCATCATCCAATGCATTCCATGCATCTAGCGAAATCAAAGCTTCACCAGTGCCATTTGGTTCATGAAACCCAGGCCAATAATAATGTTTCACAGCTTTATGGAAACCCATCGCCATATCTGAGAACGGCCCGAGAAACTCTGTGGCATCAATCACGCCGGATTGCAGTGCTGGCAATATCTCTCCAGGCGCAATCGTTACCGGTGCGGCACCAAGCTTCTCCAAAACCTGACCACCTAGTCCAGGCATCCGGATTTTTAAACCTTTCAAATCTTCGAGGCTGTTAACTGGTCGCTTGTACCAACCGCCCATCTGGAAACCAGTGTTGCCGGCCATAAACGGCTTCAGCTTGAAGGGCGCATACAATTCATCCCACAATTCCTGGCCGCCACCATGTTCAACCCATGCAACGTGCTCCACGGGAGCCAAACCGAATGGTACCGCTGTGAAAAACGGGGCCGCCGCTGCCTTACCTTGCCAAAACAACGCTGCTGTGTGCGCCATCTCGGCTGCACCGTTTGAGACTGCATCAAACACCTCCAGCGCAGGCACCAACTCGCTGGCTGCAAACAGCCGAAGCTTTAACCTACCATTGCTCATGACATCAATGCGCTCCGCCAGACGACGCGCCGTTACGCCTGGGCCGGGCAAATTCTTGGGCCAAGATGTTACAAAACGCCACTCGGTAACACCGCTGGCTAAAGCTGGGGTGGCCAATGACGTTGTCGATACTGCCGTTGCGGCAGCACTTGCCGTTACAAACTGGCGACGAGTAAATGAGGTGGCTTTGGTCATTGTTGATCCTGTGGCATTGTTAGTTCCAAGTTGCAAAGAAGTGATGCACTGGGCCCGGGCCCTGACCGATTTTTAGTTGGTCCGCATGCTCAATTGCTTTGGACAAGTATATCTTTGCAGCGTTAATAGCATCTTCCATTGAATGACCTTGCGCCAAATAAGCCGCTATTGCAGATGAAAGTGTACAACCTGTGCCATGTGTATTGTCGGTCTTGAAGCGCGGGGCAGAATACCTGCGTTTTTCCAGCTTGCTTACGTAAAGATCATCTGCAGTTGGTTCGTCAAAGTGGCCACCCTTTAGCAAAACCGCCTGCGCACCCAATGCTAGCAATGCAGATCCCTGCGCTTCCATTTCATCTCGGGTTGTCGCCACATCAGTACCCAGCAACACAGCAGCCTCAAACAAGTTGGGCGTTATGATTTGAGCCACAGGAATAAGGACAGTTTTCAGGCTTTCAACAGCATCCTTTGAAAGCAATAAATCGCCAGATGTGGTCACCATTACCGGGTCCAGAACAATGTTCTTTGCGCCATGGCGAAGCAGCCCTTGCGCCACAACTTCAATGACAGATGATTGTGAGAGCATGCCAATTTTGGTCGCATCCACATCCAGGTCGCTATAGACCGCATCCAGTTGGGCCGCGATAAACTCACCGGGAACGTCATGAATGGCAGTTACACCCACTGTATTTTGGGCGGTTAACGCGGTTAGCACGCTTGCACCATAGGTGCCAATTGCGGACATGGTTTTAAGGTCTGCCTGAACGCCAGCTCCGCCGCCGGAATCTGAACCTGCAATCGTCAGAGCGATGGGAGTCTTTTGCGAGCTCATGCCAAACGCGCCTTATCTATTTTTGTTCGAAAGGCGCGGGCGGCACCTTGTACATCGTCTTCCATAAACAATGCCGAAATCACGGCTATTCCATCCGCCCCTGCCTTGGTCAAATCTTCAGCACCATTCAAATCTATCCCTGCAATGGCACCAACCGGCATTTTTGCTGGCATGGCGTGACGCGAGATCGAAGCCAACTGCTTCCATCCCTCAATACCGATGCTGTTGGCGTTGTTCTTGGACTGCGTATCGAAAACGCCGCCAATGCAGATGTAATCCAACCCTGCTTGCGGCACATCAGCAGCCTCAACAGGTGTTTTTACCGACAGGCCTACCAACGCGTCAGGCCCCATCAGTTTTCGTACCTGCGCCACCGGCAT